>JAZLCC010000083.1:0-11157 GCA_045614065.1 Eubacteriales bacterium
GTCTCGGCGTTGCGGTTGCATATCAGGGTATTCTCGTAACGGCAATTACCTTTGCATCCTACCTTATCGGTAGATTCTACCTCGCAGACGCATTCCACCACGAAGCAATCTTGGCAGGAAGCTACTCGGCAGAAATGCTCGGTGTTACAATGGCGTTCCTCACTCTTGCAATGTGTGAGATCTGCCACGCATTCAACATGCGTTCGCTCCACGGCTCTATCTTCAAGATGAAGAAGCAGAACTGGTGGCTCTGGGGTGCAGGAATCCTCTCGCTCGTGCTCACAACGCTTGTTATCGAGATTCCCTTCCTCGCAGAGGCATTTGAGCTTGCTCACTTGTCCTGGAGAGAGTATTTGATAGCATTCGGTCTTTCAGTTCTTATCATCCCGATAGTTGAGATCGTTAAGCTCTTCCAGAGAATTTTTTCAAAGAATAAGTAATATCAATCGATAATTACAATTAAAAAGAATACCGCTTCACCAAACGGTGAAGCGGTATTCTTTTATTTCATCCTATAACCGTTGCGTGTGCGCTGAGCGATACTGCGCCACCACTGTAATAGGTATCCGGCTCATAGGTCATTATCTTCATGATTATCTCCTCGCCATTCTCTGGCAGAGTATTAAACCTTAACGTTTGAGTATATTCATTGGGTCTTATAATTCCCGTCTCGGCAATAACGTTGCCCTTACTGTCAAACACACGGAGCTTCATCCAAAGGGTGTTCTCCTCGGGATTGGTGAAATATATATCGGCATAACCCTTATTTATAACCACCTCGCCGCAAACGTATGCGTTGAATTTCATTCCGTCCTTATACACCTCTAAGTAGCTCTTTTCCTTATCTTCGGGAACCGTCGGCTTTCCTCGGAATGCACCCTGATCAAATTTCGGAGGCACAAATTCCGCCGTTTCCTTAGCTCCGCCATCCTTAGGAATATTTTGAGTCAGCTTCCACGCAATCAAGGCACCGCACATAAAAACAACTGCCACGGCAAGCGCTATTACAAGTGCCGTTATTGCAACGTTAAGCTGTTTCTTTTGCGTCTCCTTACGTCTTATCCTTTTATTATTACTCACAAAAAACCTCACATAAATTATAACTTATATCAACGCAGAACAAAATATTATGCGCTTATATAAATTATAATTTACACAAGGGGGCAAGATCCTGCCCCCTTAGTAAAATCCAAGCTAAAATAGCTTTAAGCAATAGCCGCCTTAGCGCTCTCAAGTTAGAATTACTTGTTAAAGCGTTGAGTGCATCGCAATCAATTATTCAACAACGTTAAGAACTACGCCGCTTCCAACAAGCTCTACTACTGCCTTTTCTCCCGTTTCGGGATCATAACATCCAACTACGTATTCAGCATTATAGCCGCCAACCTCAAGAAGACCTCTAACCTCCTCGTTTATGGGAAGCGAGGTTATCTGATTACCGGGGGTTATTCTCTGCGAGCGGCAGACGATACTACCGTCTACAACAAGCGTTACCACCATATCCTGAGTGGATTTTGAGGGATTTGCATAATACAAGGAAACGATTCCATCGGAAAGATCCGCAGTTGCGGTTGCCATATAAGTAAGGTTTACACCTGCGCCGCCCGTGCTTGTCTCAAGTGTTCCGCCCGGATCGTCCTGCATGGGAGACTGATTAACGTCGGTATCCTGAGGTGGGTAATCGGGAAGCAATATATCTCCCTTTCCATTATCCGCCGCGTTGTTTGCATTGCGCACGGCAAATACCACCGCAACCGTGCCAACCACGAGAGCTGCCACGAGAGCCACCGCAAGAGCTATAATGATTATAAGCTTTCTATTCTCTTTCTTTCTGCTGTTTTCAAACACCTGATTATTATTATTCATTCAACGTACTCCTTTAAATCTATTATTTGCATCCTAAACCAAGGGATAAGCAAGTATCATTGCACTTGCAACGTCTCTTATTGGACTTGAATGTAATGGCTCACAGCAAGCAACCACGTACTCGTCGCTTCCCGTGCTCTTCTTATACATACCCATTGAACCGCCACAGTCCATTATAAATGCGTTTACGCATCCCAAGGACTTCATATACCAAGCCATTTCGCTATACGTGGCCGACGCCTCGCCCTTTATGGTGCTTCCATCGCTATCGTAATAAATATGTCTCGGCATTGTAATTATTACGGGAGTTCCATCTGCCTTAAAGCCAACCGAGGTTCGATTTGCGCCGTAAGAAGCGTAAAACACGTCCTCACTCCAGCTATTATCCCAATCACCCTCTATGGCATCGCCGTACACCTCTTGATTGGCTCCGCCAAAGAGCACCTCACCCTCGTGAAGTATCTGCTGCTTATAAGCGAATACAAAGGATGCATCTGCCCATTCGCCCGTCATTTTTTGATTTCCGCAAACCGCCGTGCCAACCTCAAGATTTTCAAGCGGCTTAGGTGTTGCTACGTAAACGTAGCCCGCACTCGGAAGCATTGAATTTTCTCCCAACGCAATAGATTCGATAGCACCCTCGAAATAGTAGGTTTTATCTCCAACCTTTCGTCCGTTAACACTTGTATGCGCTCTTCTGTACTGCGTGCACTTTATCTTATAAACAGTTGCTCCGCTAAGGTCTCTTGCTGACATTGTGGGGGTAATAAAAATTAACTCTTTATCGCACGCTCCGTTTTGAATAAGCGGATATTCGCATACCGAATTTTTATTTTCGTCGAGTATGCAAAGCGTATAATTACTTTCAAATCCATACGGTGTAGAACCGCTATAATGAGAGGTACCGTCCTCTATGGTGCTATAAATAACGCTTCCGTTATTCTTAACACCGATTATTCCACGTCCAACCTTAAATACGTCTCCGCCGTCCTCGCCCTTTTCGATATAGCTCTTATAGGTCTTGCCGTGCTCAACGTATATATCCTCGGGCTCTCCTACGCTCACGTTTCTATCAAAGAAGGATGCGTTGGTTACAATAGCGACCTTCCACTCGGGATGGTCCTCTTCAAACCTTTTAGCTATGACGTCGATAGTACGGGCGTCAAAGGAAAGTCCGTCGGATGCCGGTACCGAATAGACGAAGAAGCTTCCGCCCACAGCAATATTTACATTGCTAAAGGTTTCTGCATAAGCGTGATCGCTCACGCCAACGGCTTTTCTTGCCTTGATTTTGCGTGTACCCGTTGATTGAATGGTGGCATTATAATATGAAATCTCGTTATTATAGCCTATACTCTCGCTACCGTTAATCGTTATCGAGGATATAGCGCCGTTACTGCTACTAACGATAGAAGCATCAAACGGCGATGGTGCGGATACTGCGCTATCTGCGCTTGCACCGCCTGTTATTTTTGAGGTAAGCATTACGGCTATCCCCCTTATCATTTTATCATAATTTTTCTATTGTTAAAAAAGCTTACATTAAGTCATATTTTAACATATTAATTATATCACCAAAGCCTAAAAAAATAAAGTCTTTTTTTACGATTTAATAATAATGTATGTTTTCTACAAAAAGGCATTCGTTATTTTATGCATAATACATCTTAAAATCCCAAATAATGCAGTTACCGAATAGCTTTTACGCTTTTCTATTGCAAAATTATGCTTTTTATGGTATAATGTATAATTAAGTGATAAATTTACTAAAACCATTTTACGGAGGAACAATTGAGATGGCTAATTTCTTCACAACAGTAACAAGTCCCTTTGGATATATGGCGGGACTTATGGCTGAAGGCGGAGCTCTTAACATCCTGCTTATCTGCCTTGCCTTTATATTTGTTATTCTTTGCGCTTACCTTTTGGGAAGCATCAACTTTGCAATCATCATATCTACGGTGAAATATAAAGAGGATATCCGCACGTTTGGAAGTAAAAATGCGGGTATGACCAACATGATGCGAACCTACGGAAAAAGTGCGGCGGCACTTACCATCACGGGAGATATCGTAAAGGCTATTATCGCCTGCATCATAGGATATCTCGTTATGGGTCAGCTTGGCGCATTCGCCGCAGGACTTTTCTGCATGATAGGCCACGTTTTCCCTCTTTACTACGGATTTAAGGGCGGCAAAGGCGTTGTTACGGCGTTTACAACCGCTTGTATGACCGATCCCCCTGCATTCTTGGTAATCTTTGTGCTCTTTATTCTTATGGTTCTCATCTGGCGCTATATCTCTCTTGGATCGATAACCTGCTTTGCTCTCTACCCCTTGGTTTTGAGCTTTACCACAAAGATAATTGCGGGCAGAATTTCTCCCTTTATAATCTTTGCCGTTCTTATGTCGGTTCTTATCATAGCAAAGCACTGGACGAATATTCAGCGCTTGCGTGCGGGCAACGAGTCTAAATTCACATTCAAAAAGAGCGTTAAGGCTCCAAAATCCGACAAATGATGATTGACGAAAAGATATTAAAAATAGCATCCCTTACTCTTATTGCATCAGAGAAAAATCTTTTAAAAAAGGCTATACTTTCAAAGCCTCTCGATAAATCTCTGCAAAAAACGGTGCTCACAAAGCGCGTAATATCAAAAAAGGATGCTCTTCAAGCCGAGTCATTCCACAAGGATAACAAGGCAACTCACAAAAATTATTTTCTCGACGAGCTCAGCAAAAGTGCTCTCGCAGAGCTTTTTTATGAGTTCAAGCAGATAAATCTTATCACCACCATCGGCGAATGCGAGCTTCGCATATCAAGCTCAGGCAAAATTACTCTGCTTGGTAAAAAAAAGCTTGAATCTGCGCTTATCGGCGCAAGCGGTGAAGCTAACGGAATACTCAACAACAACCGTGAGAAAAAGCATATTCTCGACGGTAGCGAGAGCTTTTTAAAGCTCTTGGGAGTAGCCGATGAAAACGGCAGAGTTTTTGACAAAAAGCAATCTAAATTCAAGCAGATAAACAGATTTCTTGAGATAATACGCGACTGTGAGGATAAGCTTCCAAGTAAGGAGATACGCATTTGCGACCTCTGCTGTGGAAAGAGCTATCTTTCCTTTGCGGCATACCACTATTTTGCAAACGTTCGCAAAATGAAGGTTTCTATGACGGGAGTTGATCTTAAACCCGACGTTATCGAGGAATGCTCAAAAATCGCAAAGGAGCTTGAGTTTGACGGGCTCGAATTTATCTGCGGAGATATAAACGATTATAATCCGAGCGTGCTCCCATCTCTTGTGATTTCGCTCCACGCATGCGACGTGGCAACCGATATCGTTCTCAACAAGGCATCGGAATGGCAGACCGACGTTATACTCTCAACGCCCTGCTGCCACCACGAGCTTAACCACGGAATAGATTGCCCCGAGCTTGATTTTATAACAAAGCATTCGATGCTCAGACAAAAGCTTTGCGATGCGGCAACCGACGCATTGCGCCTTTTGCGGCTTGAATCGGTTGGATATTCCACCTCAACGGTTGAGCTTATCGACCCAAATGAAACGCCTAAAAACGTTATGCTCCGCGCAATAAGAAAGAAATCATTTAAGAAAGACTCTAAAGAGGCTATCGAAGCAAGAGAAAAATATCTTGCCGCAAAGGCTTTCTTGTGCGGAAGCGACAAAACGTCGAATTTCCATTTTTAAATTTTAACCCTGAAAAGAGTAAAAAATGACGTATCATAACGCAATAAAGTATATAAAAAATGCGCCCAACGTAACTCCCGCCGAATCCTCTGCAAGAGATAGGGTGGAAAAGCTTTTCTCGGCGCTTGGCAACCCGCAAAGAAAAATTAAATACGTTCGCCTTGCGGGAAGCAACGGAAAAAGCGTTTGCGCAAGAATGATGACGTCAATTCTCAACAAGGCGAATATCCTCTCGGGCTCCTTAACCATGCCCTTGCTCTCCGAGCTTCGTGAGAATATTAAGATATGCGGTTCGCCCATCTCCATGGAAGAAACGGTGAAATTTACCGAGCAGGTGGTTTCTGCCGTTGCCGCTATCAATGCGGAATACAAAAAGGAAGACCCCGACCGCAAGGACGTATTTACCCCAACGGCGCACGAAATAATGCTCTCAATTGCGCTACTCGCCTTTGTTGAGCACGGATGCAAGCTTGTTTTTATTGAAAGCGAGCACACGGCAGAGGATCCCTCTCGATTTTTGCATCTTCCCATCTCGGCTATAATCTGCGGTGCTATACCAAGTGATGACAAGCAAGAGATCTCAAAAATGAGAACCTACATTCAACGCGGAATAACCGAGATAACAAGCGTTCCGCAAAACAAGGATGCATATTCTATTATTGCAAGCACCTGCCAAAGTGCAAATTGCCGACTCACTATGTCGATGCCGAATATAGCAAAGATATCCTCGCTCAATCTCGGCGGAACAAAATTCTCCTACAAAGGCAACGATTACACTTTAAAGATATGCGGAAGATTTCAGGTTACAAACGCAATTCTCGCAATTGAAAGTGCGGAAATGCTTGTTCGTAACGGCTATAAGATAAGCAAGCAGAACGTGATTGACGGTCTTGCATCAACCGCCCTTCCCGCAAAATTTGAAATTATATCGGTATCCCCCACTATAATTATCGACAGCACCCACGCACCCATCGCAATAGAGACGGTTAGCGACTCTATGGCTGAATTAAAGTCCTTTACAGGCAACAAGGTAAGGCTTTGCCTTGCGTCGGTAGACCTTTGCGAAAAATACGTAGACGCGCTCAGACGCAGAGGATACGAAATTGAAAGCATTATAGCGCTCTCTCAATCTGATGAAAATACAAGCGACGCAAGCGTTTCGGTCTACACCACCCCAAAGCTCGTTGCAAAATCAGCGCTTAAGGGACTTTCGAGCGATACTCTCCTCCTCGTTTCGGGCAAGGTAGATAAGTCAAGAAAGATACGCTACGAAATTCTCGGAATATTAGGCTTTTAAAGAATAATAAAAAGAAAAAAAGAGCAAGAATTCTTGCTCTTTTTTCTTTTATCGATATATTCGCTTTCGTGAAATATCTTCACAAAGGTAGATTCGATATGAGATAACTCTCTCTTTTTCGCAGCAAGCATATCGAGCCTGCGTTAACAACATATCGAAGATCCCGTCGGGAATTTATCTCGATGTGCGACTTCTAATAATGACATCACACTAACAAACGATGTTTTTTATTATTAAATTAAAAATTCAAGATAAGCTCGGCATAGGCGTAAAGCGAGCCTGCGCAGATAACGGGACAGGAATTCTTTTTGGCATATTCAATTGCGTTGTCAAGCGCCGCTGCAACGCTATTGCAAGCTGTTGCCGCAAGTCCCGCCGAGGAAAGCACCTCTGCATACTCGCAAGAATCAAGCGCGCGAGGACTGTCGGGAGTAAAGGTGAATGCGGCTGACGCAACGGTTGAGAGCTTTTCTGCAATATAGGTATAATCCTTATCACGCAAAACACCCGTTACAAGCGCAACCCTTTGAGATTTGAAATAAAGCGCAATACTCTCAACGGCAGCCTCTATTCCCTGCGGATTGTGAGCTCCGTCAAAAATCACGAGAGGCTTGCGCGAAAGTATTTCAAATCGACCTTGCCAAGAGGCTATTCTAAGCCCCTCTCTCATAGCACTATCGCTTATTTCAAATCCGCTCTCACGCAAAGCTTCGACTGCGCTTATAACGATTGACGCATTTCTTGGCTGATAGGAGCCGAGGAGCGATATCTTCAAATCCTTGTGCTCTCCAAAATCAAATACAGTGCCGTCGAGTGACATATTCTTTACAAGCAAAGAGCCGTAATCAACGGTCTCAAAAGGTGAGCCGAGCTCGTTTGCTCTTCTCTTTATCACCGCTTCGGCAGATGGATCGCTTCCGCCAAAGATAACGGGAATCGAAGGCTTAATTATGCCCGCCTTTTCAAATGCTATCTTCTCAACGGTATCACCAAGAAACGCCGTGTGGTCGAGCGCAATCCCCGTTATTATCGAAAGCACGCTTGTGTCGATTATATTTGTAGAATCAAGACGTCCTCCCATGCCTGCCTCAAGTATAACGATATCGCAATTATGTCTTGCAAAATACTCGAAGGCAAGAGCGGTAATAAGCTCAAACTCGGTTGGCTTATCGGTCATTTCGTCAGCTATAGGCTTTATATATTCGGTAAGGGTGGCAAGCTCCTCATCTGCAATATTCTCGCCATTCACCCTCATTCGCTCGTTAAAAACGCGAATATACGGCGACGTGTAAAGTCCCGTTTTATATCCTGCGCTACGGAGCACACTATCAAGCATAGCAGAGGTCGAGCCCTTACCGTTAGTACCCGCAACGTGAATAAACCTTAATTTTTTCTCGGGATGACCAAGCCTTTCGCAAAGCTCGCCGATGCGTTCAAGCCCCGGCTTGCAAAAGGTCCAATTCACACTATGTATATATTCCAATGCCTCAGCGTAATTCATATTTCTCCCTCGCGCTAAACGAATCTATAAACTTCTTAATAAATTTATTTTTGTAAATAATACAGAACAAAATAATCTCTACAATGATAATTCCGATATAGAGCGGTATTCTTAAAAAGACTATCGGGCTTTTGTACATATAGTAAAGAACTGCGGTCTTTATTACCATAGAGCCGATGATCTGAGCGCATATTTCGGAAACGACAAACTTTAAAACGCCCTTTTTTCTAACTATAAATCGGGAGCAAAGACCCGAAATCAATCCAACGCTCAAAGCACCTAAGGTGATCAAAAGCTGCACGTCCTGCCCCGTTGCCAACGAGCTAACGAGGTCGGCGGCGGCACCAACGCAAGCACCGATTATCGGCCCAAACATCACTCCCGCAAGTATAATGGGCAGATTCTCAAAGGTTATTCTTAAGCCTATGCCCAAATTTAACACGGGAACTATCTTACATATAATGGCTATCGTAGTGCTTAATGCAACAAGCATTGCCGACGTGGTCAAAACCTTGATTCCTTGTGAATTTCTTTTTTTCAAAATAAAAAACCTCCTTTTCCTCAGCCTGTCATACAGCAAAGGTAAAGAAGGATAAACAAATACACTGTTCGCCTTTTGCTTTATGAAGCGGGATGCAAGACGCGAACCGCAAACGTAAGTTTTTCGTTCGGCAAACAACTCCCCGTTCTGCCGACACTTTACGCCCGCGTCTTTACTCTTCTAAAAATTAACAATAACATTATACCACAAAAGGCTCAATTGTCAATATTTTTAACGCATTTTATTAATTTTATTGAAAAAATCGATTATTTATGTTAAAATATAAAAAATAGCTTTTGGAGTTTTTTTATGTTCAAGAATATAGATCTTTTTCCAACAAAGCCCGATTGCTCGCTCTCGGCTTACGTTCACAGCGAGGATGAAACCGTTCGTCCCGCAGTTGTAGTTTGCCCCGGCGGAAGCTACCGCTATCACGCACCGCGTGAGGCAGAGGCTATCGCTATGTTCTACTACAACGCAGGCTTTAATGCTTTCCTCTTGCGCTACTCGGTTGCCGACAAGGCGGCAAATTACGCTCCGCTTATAGAGGCGGCTATGACAGTAAAGCATATTCGTGAGAACGCCGCAAAATACCGCGTAAATCCCGACAAGATCGTTGTTTGCGGATTTTCGGCAGGCGGACATCTTGCAGGCTCTGCGGGTATTCTTTGGAATATTCCCGAGGTTCGCGACGCTATCGGAGTTACCGACGGAAGCGCACCCGAGGGTATCAATCGCCCTAACGGCATAATTCTTTGCTATGCGGTAATTACCGCGGGAGAATACACTCACGCAAAGTCGATACAAAACATTGCGGGCAGAGAGGATTACGACGAGCACGACGTTGAGCGCTTCTCGCTTGAACGCCACGTTGATTCTACAACTCCCCCTATGTTTATTTGGCACACCTTGGGCGACCGCGGCGTGCATATTAAAAATCCGCTTCAGCTTATCGATGCCTACGTTGAGAACGCTATTCCCTTTGAGGCACACATCTACCCCTACGGCCCTCACGGTATGGCGCTTTGCAACAAGGTTACCTTTGACGGCAAGCCCGACCTTCTCTCTGACCACGTTGGAACCTGGAAGGACCTCTCGGTTGAGTGGATAAACGAGTGCGTCTAAAGCAACTCGATAACAAAACATTTAAAAAGCTAAAAAAGACTGTCTCGAGCTTACGCTCGGGACAGTCTTTTTTCGTTATTTTATTTTGTTCTATTTTTTATTTTTATCGCGACGCTTTTTACTAAGTCCTACAACTGCAAGACCGCTCGTTGCGATAACTGCGGGGAATGCAACCATTCCATTACAACCCTTATCGCTGGCAGAATCGGGTTCCGTCTCGTTAATATTTTCATCGATATCGGTTACCTTCTCGGTCTTCTTCGCAGTCTTCTTTTCGGTCCTCTTCTGCGTTGCCTTTTGAGTCTCAAATGCTATGCTTCCATCTCGCTTTACCGCCATAATAGCGATGTTAGCAATAGATCTACCCTCTCCGTCATTCGAGTTCTCGGCGTGATGAACGGTAACAAGCTTACCACTGCTATCTCTAATAACCATCGCAGAGGATCCACCGCCGTCAAGCAAAAATGCATTGGTGCATCCAAGAGCCTTGAACTGGCAGGAAAGCTCGTAATAGGTAGCGGAAACGTTCTTTTTATCATATTCCGCAGTCATGAAAACGGGTGTTCCGTCATCCATAAAGCCTATTGCGGTTCTTGCCTTCCAACAATGAGGATAATCGGCGGTATCCTCGGTCCATTTTGCCGTTGCGGCTTGGTTTGCGCCGTCTCCCGTATGATAATTGCCATACGCATTCTTAAACATAAGAGTGCCGTTTGCAAGTATCTGCTGTTTAAATCCAATAGCGTTGCTAACGTTATCCCACTCGCCCATAAGAACCTTTTGGCATCTTACGTAAGCGCCTATCTTAAGCTCAGGAAGCTGACTTTCCGACGTAACGGCGATATATGCCTTACCGGAAGCGGGCTTCATGCTATCGGTTCCCGTAAGCTTTCGAGTAACCTTACCCTGCGCAAAATAATACGTGGTGTTTGTAACCTTTAAATTGTTTTTAGAGCCCGTATCCTTGCGGTATCTTTCAAGCTCAACCTCATAAACCGTAAGTCCCTTGTAGGATCCCGCACAATCAACGGTAGCAAACGAAATGATCTCAGCCGTAGGAGCCTTTCCTATATAAGACTCATAGGACTTGGTTACATTTTGCTTAGTTGAATCAAGAA
>JAZLCC010000084.1:0-3031 GCA_045614065.1 Eubacteriales bacterium
GATAAATTCGATGTTTTCTTTTGCTCGCATTTGCTCTGCAAGGTTCAACTCCGCGCGCAATTCGTTACGACGGTGGATGAGGTAAACACGAGAGCAATATTCCGCAAGCACCAATGCATCTTGCACGGCAGTGTTGCCGCCGCCAACAACGGCGACTTCTTTTTTGCGGAAGAACATTCCGTCGCAGGTAGCACAGAAAGAAATACCGCGTCCGATGAGTGCATCCTCACCCGCAAGACCGAGTTTGCGATGCTTGAGTCCCGTTGCAAGAATGACGGCAGAGGAATATAGACAAAGCATTGCAGAGCAACCTTCAAAGGGAATTTTAAATCCCATTCAAGGTAAGGCTGCGGAGCCTGTAAGAGTAAATCCTCAAACGGTAAAAGCCGAGCCTATAATAGCAGAGCCTATCAAAGCGGAGCCCGTCAAGGCAGAACCGATGAAGCCTATAGCTCATATGCCGATAGTTGCCGAGGAGATTTCGGTTTCTCATGCGGTAGAGCAAACGGTGGAGGTACCTACGCAGAAAAGCTTTGCGAAAGCTCCGATTGAGGCGCATAAGTCGGAATCCTTGGAGTATAGGATAATAGGCGAGGCGTTTAACTCATACGTTATAGTGGAGCGAGGAAGTGAGATGCTTCTTGTTGATAAGCACGCCGCGCACGAAAGAATAATTTTTGAGCAGCTCAAGGAGGGCTTAAAGGATGCCACGGTAAGCTCGCAGATGCTTATGCTCCCGATAGAGATAATGATGACGAGCGACGAGATACAGGCAATATGCGATTATCGTGAGGAGATAGAAGCCGTAGGCTTTGAGTTTAGCTCGGGAAGATATTCGCTTTCGGTTAGTGCTATCCCCGAGGGAATAGATGCCGAGGGCATTACCGATATGCTTCTTGTTATGGCGGAGCGCATCAAGAGCGGAACGGGCACGGCAAATCTTACAAAGGATATAATCTTTGAAAAAGCGCTTTATCAAGCCTCGTGTAAGGCGGCAATAAAGGCGGGAAGAGAATATTCGCAGGAGCAGATAAAGCGTATTATCGATAAGCTTATGCAGATTCCCGATATTACGGTTTGTCCGCATGGACGTCCCGTGGCTATGATACTCGATAAGAAAAATCTTGATAGACAGTTCGAAAGAACTTAAAATAAATTTAAAAATATAATTACGGAAAGACGGAAGGAATATAAACGATGTTTGAAATTTTGGCAACTGATGGCAGAGCGCGCAGAGGCGTTTTACATACCGTTCACGGTGATATACAGACTCCCGTGTTTATGAACGTGGGAACCTGCGCGGCTATAAAGGGCGGCGTTTCGAGCCGAGAGCTTATCGATCTTGATTGTCAGGTGGAGCTCTCCAACACCTATCACTTGCATATAAGACCCGGTGATAAGCTTATTCACGATATGGGCGGTCTTCATAAATTTATGAATTGGCAGCGCCCCATTCTCACCGATAGCGGAGGATTTCAGGTATTTTCGCTTTCGCAGCTGCGTAAAATAACCGAGGAGGGTGTTCGCTTTGCGTCTCACGTTGACGGAAAGAGAATATTTATGGGACCCGAGGAGAGTATGCAGATCCAGTCAAATCTTGCTTCAACCATTGCAATGGCATTTGACGAGTGTATTGAAAATCCCGCACCATATAAGTACGTTAAGGAGTCGTCCGACCGTACGGTGCGTTGGCTCGTTCGATGCAAGACTGAGATGGATAGGCTTAATTCCTTGCCCGAGACGATAAATAAAAATCAGCTTTTGTTCGGTATAAATCAGGGCGGAACCTATGAGGATCTCCGTGTTGAACATATGCAAAAGATTGCCGAGCTTGACCTTGCGGGATACGCAATAGGCGGTCTTGCGGTTGGTGAGGCTACCGAGGATATGTATAGAATAATCGACGTAGTTGAGCCCCATATGCCCACGAACAAGCCAAGATATCTTATGGGTGTGGGAACGCCCTGCAATATTCTTGAGGCCGTTCATATGGGCGTTGATTTCTTTGATTGCGTTATGCCAAGCAGAAACGCAAGACACGGAAATCTCTTTACGTGGCACGGTAAAATGAATCTTCTTAACGAGAAGTACGCAAGAGACCCGAGACCCTTTGACGAGAATTGCGGTTGCTATGCTTGCAGAAATTATAGCAGATCCTATATTCGCCATCTTATCAAGGCAAAGGAATCTCTCGGTATGCGCCTTGCGGTTGCTCATAACCTTTATTTCTATAACAATCTCACAAGAGAGATAAGAAATGCTCTCGACGGCGGTTATTTCGAAAGCTTCTATCAGAAGTACCGCAATATCTTAGGCGAGAGAAGTCAGGATTAATTTTTTACGAGGTTTTATATGTTAAAACAAGAATTGCTGAACGAGGTGCTTTTGGCGGCACTTTCAAGCGGCGGAGATTTTGCAGAGGTCTTTTGCGAGCATACACGCTCAAACGTTCTTTCCTTTGTTGACGGAAAGATTGATAAAATAAACGATAACGTGCTTTCGGGCGTGGGAATAAGAGTATTCCTCGGCGAAAGAACGGTTTACGCATCGACCTCTGATATCTCGCGCGAGGGCTTGCTTTCTTGCGCAAGATCGGTTGCCGATGCGCTTTCGGAGGGCAAGGCGCCTATATCTATATGCCTTAACAGAAAAAAGGTAATAGATGCGCATCCCGTAAAGCTTGTCCCCGTGGGTGCCGATATAGCATTGAAGAGCGATATTCTTAAGTCGGCGTGCTTTGCCGCAAAGGAATACGATCAGCTTATATCTCAGGTAACGGGTAGCCTTGCGGCGGTAAAGCACGATATTCTCGTTGCAAATTCCGAGGGCTTGCTTTGTGAGGATTCGCATACGAGAACAAGAATTGCCGTAAGCGCAGTAGCAAGCGATAATGGCGAAAATCAGTCGGGCAGCGCATCTCCCGGACGTGGAATGGGACTTGAAATGTTTGATTTCATTTCTCCTCCCGAGACGGGAATACGTGCCGCAAAGCAGGCAATGGTAAATCTGCGTGCATCCTATTGCGAGGCAG
>JAZLCC010000085.1:0-2844 GCA_045614065.1 Eubacteriales bacterium
ACACAAGCGTCGAACGCACAATGTAATTTTTATATATTTCCCTGTTCAGTTCTTTGAAAAGGGGGTGAGGGGGAGAAATTTTTCTTTTAAGAAAGTTTCTCCCCCTCAAAAAAACTCAAAAAAACTCAAAAAAACTCAAAAAATCTTATAACAATCTCTTAGCAAGGCGGACGGCGCCAAGAGACGGAGAACAAGAGGGGAAGAATAAGGGAACCGAAATCTTTGATAGGAGCGAGGCTCTGAATTCGGGTGAATTAAAGAGGCCTCCCGCGCAAACAAGCTCGTTTAACGATGGGTGCTCCGAAAGAGCCGAGGAAATGCGTGATGCAACCGAGGCGGCATTCAAATCAATAATAGAACGCGCCAAGGGAGAACCGCTTTCAAGCGCCTTGAACACAATAGGCGCAAACGAGGCTATATAAGCCTTTCCTTTGCTATAAAGAGCCGAGATGGATTCGTGAGCAGACGAGCCGAGTTCGTCAAGCAGAAGCGAAAATAACGGGTCTTGAAGGGCATTTTGCGAGCTTTCCTCCGCTTCAAGCAAAAGTCGGAGAGCATCACGTCCTATATCATAGCCCGAGCCGCCGTTATCGAATAGATGTCCCCATCCGCCGTAGCGGAAAAGCTTGCCGCCGTCAAGAATAAAGAGCGCCGAGCCCGTACCGCAGATAAGCGCACCCACGTTGTCGGAATAATTTGAGCAACCGATAAGATTTAGAGCATCGGTTCCGTTTCCGACGGCAGAATTTGGATAATTAGATTTCAAAAAATCACCTATTTTTTCTGCATTTTCGCCGAATCCGCCGCCTGAAACGCCTGCAAATATCGCATCGGGTGTAATATCCCCGCAAAGCTCGTCAAGACCATCCCTAAGCATATCAAGCAGAGCGTCGATTCCGATATCGTTCGGGTTGCCCGAGCCGAGAATTACTCGGTTTAATACTTTTTCATTTTCATCGCAGAGGAGAAAATCGGTCTTTGTTCCGCCTGCGTCAATTCCTACTATATACATATCAAGTAGCGTCGATAAATGCGCAAACGGTAAGATGGTCGGAGTAGTAGGTTCCATTGGGCGCATTATCGGGATAAGCAAAGGATTTAGTTACGTCGCAAGGGAGATTTGTAAAGATATAATCTATCTTCGAGGGCTTTTCCATCTTGCCGTAATTGTGGAAGGTTCCCTCGATATTTGCCGTGCAATCTATAAGACCGAGCTTTTCGTTGTCGGTAAAGTAGCGAATTTCCTTTGCATTTGGTGTTGCGTTAAAGTCGCCTGTGAGAATACAGGGCTCGTTTTTCTCGCTTATATACTGCATAAGCTGAACTGCGCCGAGCAGACGAGCAGTGCTTCCAACGTGGTCAAGGTGGGTATTAATGAACCAAAACGGTCTTCCGTCGTTCTTTTCAACAAGCAAAAGCGCCGTTGTAATTCTTGGGCAGGAGCTTTGATCCTCGCCGTATCTGCTTCCTGCAATCTGCGGAGTGGCGGAGAGCCAAAAATTATCAAGCTTGATAAGCTCAAATTTATCTCTGCGAAAGGCTACAGCCGCAGACTCGCCACGGTAGTTATTTTCTCTTCCGCAACCGACGATATAATATCCGTCGAGAAGCTCGGAGAGCTCGATTCTCATGCTTCCCGTAGCCTCTTGGAAGCCTACGAGGTCGGGCTTTTCATTATTTATTATTTCTGCAATGCGGTGCTTGCGGAGCGAAAAATCATTTGCGCCCTTATCAACCGCAACTCGTATATTAAAGCTGAATATCTTTAAAATTCCCATTTTTGTTTTCTCCTTTTACGGGTTTATAAAATTATTTTACAACATAGCGCAAAAAAAGTCAAGTAGCTTATATTTTAAATGCTTCTTGACATGGCATTTTATGCGTGATATAATTTTCTTAAATGAAATTAAGGAGTGTTTTATGCAGATTCGTACCGCTACCCTCGCCGATCTTGACGGCGTTAACGCTATATATGAGCGAGCTCGCCGCTTTATGCGCGAGAACGGAAATCCCAATCAGTGGGGCGAGACCTACCCTTACCCCGAATTTATCGATTCCGATATAAAAAACGGCAGACTCCATCTTCTCCTTGATGAGAACGGTGATATCGCCGCCGTTTTCTCTCTTTTTCTTGACGGAGATCCCGACTACGACGTGATTAACGGAGCTTGGCTTAACGATCTTCCTTATATTGCGATACATCGCATTGCATCCTCGGGTACTCACAAGGGCGTTTTTAGTCAAATTCTCGATTTTTGTCTTGGCTTTTCGAATAATATTAAAATAGATACTCATTTTGATAATCATATTATGCAATCTATTCTTAAAAAGCACGGCTTTATCCCTTGCGGAACTATCAACGTCGCAGACATGGATTTTCTCGCTTTTCAGTTGTGTAAGTAAATGTATAGATAATATTGATAGGGAGAACCCCCGACGAGGGTTCTCCCTTGTTTTGTACTTATCTACATAAAAATCCTAAACAATCCTCATTCGTGTCATCCTGAGCGTAGAAAATCTCACTGTGTGAGATTTTCGTAGTCGAACCCGACCCAAGGGAGGGCGCAAAGCGGGATCTCGAATGGATTTTCGTTATGTTTTTCCGCCGAGATCCCGAACGATGCTACACATCGTTCGATCCTCGTTTCACTCGGATTTCGACTACGCTCAGGATGACACGGCGGGGCGGGAAAATATAAAATTTTATTGTTTTTTTACCCCTTTCAGTCAGCTCCGCTGACAGCTCTCCCAAAGGGCGAGCCTTTTGATGCATCACAGCACTGCCGACTTTTTAAAAGAGTTTACTTCCTCTACAAAAAACATGGAAAGCAAAAAAGAACGGCG
>JAZLCC010000086.1:0-3892 GCA_045614065.1 Eubacteriales bacterium
ATGATTTTCGCCAAAAGTCAAGCACAGTGACCGAATTTTTTCTTCCGGAGGGAGGGATTCGTAAATTGAACGTAGGGTATTTGTCATCCGTACCTTAATCACGCCAAAGGCGTGTATATCATCCGCAACTTGTTGCGGTATATCATCAATGCGAAGCATTGTATATCATCATTGCGAAAGAAAATACAGCCTACGGCTGATGATATACGCCTGCGGCGATGATATACACGCTAAAGCGTGATGATATGCCATTGCTTTCGCAATGGATAAAAAAAGAAGTAACTTTTGTAGACAAAAGTTACTTCTTTTTTGGCGGAGAAGGAGAGATTTGAACTCTCGCGCCGGTTATATCCGACCTACACCCTTAGCAGGGGCGCCTCTTCGGCCAACTTGAGTACTTCTCCATACTTGCGGATCGCCGTTTTTCAAATCCGCTTTACTATTATAACCTATTTTATTGGCTTTGTCAATATCTTTTTTTCTCTTTTTTCGTTTTTTCGCTTTTTATTCTGCTCTTTACACAGAATTTAATCGTTTTTTGCCGAATTTCTATCTCTATACTCCCTCGCCGTCTCGCCCTTTTGCTTCTTAAAAACTCTATCAAAGGTCCTTACCGTTCCAAATCCGACCTCTCGGCTTATCTCCTTAAGCGTTTTATCGCTTTTAAGCATCAATCTGCACGCCTCGTTTATCCTTATCGAGTTTACGTAGTCGCTAAAGCTCACACCAAGTCTTTCATTAATAACGTGTGAAATATAAAATTTGCTTATATGCAGCTCCCTCTCAAGCATTTCGAGCGAGAGCTTTTCCTTATATCTCAAATTGCAGAATCCCGCAATCACTCCCGCGGTATCCACGCTCTCAATTTCATTCCTTTTAAGCTCGGTCATCGACAAAAGTCTGCCCACAAACGCCGTAACGTAGCCCTTGATCACGGTATCACGATAATTATTGTTCTCGTCTGCGTATGCTCTTGCTATGCTCTCGGCAAGGCTCAAAAGCTCCCTATCCTCTGCCGCGCCCTTTATTACGTTTGATACGGGAGAATACGAGGAAAACACCGAGAGATACTCTGTAAGCCTTTTTATATCTGCCGCCAAAAGCAGATATTTTTCTTTTTTCTGCGTTTCATATCTATATTGCTGATTTGGAAAAATAAGCACCGCATCTCCTGCGCGGGCAACGAAAACGCCCTTTTTCTCTATCCAAACCCTTGTCTCTCCCTCAAATATAAGCAATATTTCGATATTCGAATGAAGATTTGCGCCAAAATCGCGTATGCCGTCATTCCCCTCTACGCACAAAAAACCGTCTATTTTATTTTTGTAAAGCTGATGCATACCCTCTCTCCTTTCGAAAAATCGCAATTTTTGTCTCTTTTTCTATTAGTCTACCACATTCGAGCGTGTTTTTCAAGTAGCGAATAAAAATTATTCGCCTTGGGAAAACTTGTCTTATGAAAAATCTTAACGAAAAAGCATTAAAAATACTTTTACTCACCGACAGCCTTGACGTCGGCGGTGCGGAAACGCACATTCTGACGCTTGCAAGCGGTCTTGCGGCGCTTGGACACTCGGTAACCGTCGTATCCTCGGGCGGTAGGCTTGAAAAAGCCGTTCGGCACAAAAAAATAAATCTTTCAAGGCGTTCTCTTAGCCTTATTTCCTCATTTTTCAAGCTTTTATCCTTTGTCAGACGTGAAAAATTCGATATTATTCACTCGCACGCACGTCTGCCCTCTCTTTTAGGTTCAATTGTTGCGAAAATTCTGAATATTCCTTTCGTAACAACCGTTCACGCACGGTTCAAAGTCTCGCCGCTTCGCCGTGTGTTTTCCCGTTGGGGAATTCGCAGTGTTGCGGTAAGCGAGGACCTATCGCTCTATCTGACTCGTTGCTATTCGGTGCCGAGCGAAAATATAACCGTTATCGAAAACGGGCTCGATTTTTCACACTTTAAAGTAAAGTCTTGCATAGCCTCACGCAAAAAGATCCTATTTTTAAGTCGACTCGACTACGATTGCTCGCTCTGCGCCGAGCTTCTTTGCAAAATCGCTCCGCAATTAAGTCAGCGCTATCCCGATATAACTATTTCCATCGGCGGTGGCGGCGAACGACTTGAAGAAATCAAAAGACTTGCGCAAAAGGTAAATTTCGAGCAAAAAAGAAAACTTATAGAGCTTACGGGCGAGGTTTATGACGTGCCGAGCTTTCTTTCGGGCGGCTCGGCTTTTGTTGGAGTTTCACGAGCGGCGCTTGAGGCGGTTGCCACGGGAATTCCCACGATAATTGCAGGGAACGAGGGATTTTTGGGGCGCTTAACGTCCGAAAATTTCGATTTTGCCCTCTCCTCAAACCTCTGCGCGCGAGGCTTGGAGCTACCCTACGCCGAGAGACTTTTTTGCGAGCTATGCGCTCTGCTCGATAACTATAAATCCTCGCTTGCCAAGGCGCAAGCTCTGCAAAATACAGCTAAAGAAAGGCTTGATATTTCAAGCTTTTCCGCAAGGTACAAAGGATTTTATTTTGATTCGATAGAGCTATATAACAGAAAAAACGAGCGAAGAGCAAAAACTCTGCTCTTTGGATATTACGGCTATTCAAACCTCGGCGACGATGCTCTGCTCCGTGCCTCGATAAAAAGAGCCGAGCGTGAGTTCGGGAAAGGCGTTGCCGCACTGACCCACAAGCCGAAAAAGGCATCGTTCGAATTTTTGATCCCCTGCTTTTCTCGCCTTTCGCCATTTTCGATTTTTTATAGGATATTTCGCTGTGAGCGTCTTATTTTTGGCGGTGGAACGCTCTTTCAAGATATAACGAGCCGTCGCTCGCTCCTGTTCTATATCCTCGTTTTACGCCTTGCAATTTTTCTAAAAAAAGAGGTAATTCTCTACGCAAACGGGATAGGAAATATCGAAAGCAAGCCGCTCTCGGCACTGCTTTACTCCTCGCTCTGCCGTTGCTCGTATATAGGAGTGCGCGACGAGCTATCTCTTGCCTCTCTGCGCAAAAATTTACCAATAGAAGCGCAAGAAAAGCTCTGCCTTGAAGAAGACCTTGCCCTATCGCTCGAGGCCTCAAAGCAAGGAAAAATCGACCTTATGCTACGCTCGGCTTTTGCCGATGCCGTGCCCGATTTTTTCATAGTTTGCCCACGGTATATCTCAAGATTTTCAAGATTCGAGCTTTCTTTGGCAATAGAGGAGCAAATAAAAAAAGGGCTCACGCCCCTCTTTCTGCCCTGCTCGCCCGACGATTTATATATAGCATCGGAGCTGCGTGCAAAATTCGGCGGAGCTCTCATTCGAGATATCACATTCTCCGACCTGCTCGCACTGCTTAAGCGCTCGTCATTTCTGATCTCAATGCGCTATCACCCGCTTGTAGCTGCGAAGAAAATCGGCATTTCCGCCCTCGCCCTCGGCAACGACCCGAAATTGAAATTCGTGTGAGAATGAGTGGGACAGCAAATTTAATTATTTTCAATAAAAAGCCTAAACAAACCTCATTCGTGTCATCCTGAGCGGAGGCGGGAAACATTAAATTTTATTGTTTTTTATCCCTCTCAGTCAGCTCCGCTGACAGCTCTCCCAAAGGGCGAGCCTTAAAATGCATCATCCTTTGCCGTGGCGGTGAAAAGTAACCAGAGCCTCCCCGCGGGGGGAGGTGGCAACCCGAGCGAACAAAATGTGAGCGAAGCGGTTGACGGAAGGGGGCGCGTGTACGTAGGAATTTTATCTTGATTATATTTGAGCGCAAAATATGGGAGAACCCCCGACGAGGGTCCTCCCTCTTTATTTGCGTTGCAAATAAATTCACCCTCTCCTGCGTTTTTCGAACGATAGGAGAATTTCGCTCTCTGCGGAGAGCGCCAAGGGCTTCGCGCCCTTGAC
>JAZLCC010000087.1:0-4197 GCA_045614065.1 Eubacteriales bacterium
AACGATAGGAGAGTTTCGCCTTAATTGTTAAAATCACGATTAAGCTATGCCATCGAGTGCCAAATAAAATAATATCGCCGTACATACAACGAGTATGGCTGTCGGCACTGCCGACGCGGAGAGCGCCAAGGGCTTCGCGCCCTTGACCTGCGCAAGCTTTTAAAAAAGCTTGACCAAAATTTATCCATTCGGTGCAATGCGAACATTGGGCTTTTCCGCCAAACGCACAATGTAATTTTTTATATATCCCCCCGTTCAGTTCTTTGAAAAAGGGGAGTGGGGGGGAAATCTTTCTTTTAAGAAAGTTTCTCCCCCACAAAGACCTACCATTAAAATTAATAAAAGCCCAAAACCATACCCATACTAATATAAAAAAGGGGGGTAGAAATGAAGGGCGACAGAATACTTTTAGCGCTATGCGCAACGATAATTTTAACGATAGGAACGATAATATATGTAATTCCGCAAAAGGAATTTTCATCAAGCGAAAACAGATATCTAACAAAGCTACAAAAGCCGAGGATAGAGGCAGTATTGAAAGGAGAATACGCAAAAAGCATATCGAATTTTTATTCCGACCAATTTCCCGCAAGAGAGTATGCAACGGCGATATATTCACTCACCGAGAAAGGACTCGGCAAGCGAGAGATAGGCGGTGTGATACTTTATGGAGAGCAGCTGATTGCGCGTCAAAGCAAGGAATCAAGCTACAAGGTGCCGATTGAAAATGCAATAATAATCGAGAGCAAATTTTCGCTTTACGAAAAATCGAGCGAGGAGCTATCGTTATACTACAAAACCGACCACCACCGAACAACGTACGGAGCATATCTTTTGTATCTTGATGCCTGCGAAATGCTAAAAATCGAGCCATACCCTGAAAGCTACTTTAAAAAGCAGACGGTCTGCACCGATTTTTACGGCACGGCATTCTTTAAATCACGCCTGCCGAAATTTGCGGCAGAGCCCGACAATATTGAGCTTTGGCGATATCCAAGCGACGAGGCGGTAACGCTCACGGCAGATGGAAAAACACTTGATTTAGAGAGCTTTTACGATTATTCAAGGCTTTCTACCGCCGATAAATATTCGATTTTTCTCGGCGGAAATTATGCCTTTTTATCGGTACGCACAAGCATCGAAAAGCCCACGCTACTCCTTGTAAAGGATAGCTTTGCCAACGCCGTAATACCGTTTTTGTCGCTTCATTTTAATATCGATCTTATAGACCCTCGGTATGCAACCCCGTCGCAAACGTCCTCTGCCCTCTCGACGCCTTACTCCCACAAATTATTTATAGGATGCCTTGACAGCTTTTAGATACAGCTATTCACAAAATCAACAAGCACGCGCGAAAAATCCGAGCTTGCATCAAAATTCTTTTCGGGATGCCACTGAACGCCAACAACAAAGCGTTTATCGGGACGGTATGCGCCCTCAATAAGACCGTCGGACGAAAATGCGAACGCCGAATAATTGGGCGCAAGGTCCTTTAAGGACTGATGGTGAAAGCTGTTTGTGCTAAATGAACGAGAGGAAAAAGCAACGGTTTTAAGTATTTCCTCATCCGAAATCTCAACGGTGTGCGTAGCTCTTACGCCATCGAGAGTGTGGTGAACAAGCTTTGTTCCCGATTGAGAATATATATCCTGATAGATGTTTCCACCCTCGGCAATATTCATCACCTGCAAGCCACGGCAGATACCGAGAATAGACTTATTTTCGGTAATAGCAAGCGCGTAGAGCTTAAGCT
The DNA here is from genome assembly GCA_045614065.1 of Eubacteriales bacterium. Classification (GTDB taxonomy): domain Bacteria; phylum Bacillota; class Clostridia; order Oscillospirales; family CAG-272; genus HGM12713. The sequence continues at coordinate 1,754 of JAZLCC010000087.1, forward strand.
CAAAGGCATCACGCTCATCGTTTATAGCTCCGCACGAGGGAATAATCTCCTCACCGAATATAGACGGGCGCACGTCGGGTCCGCCCGTAAAAAGTATACCGTCGCAAAGCGAAAGAGCATCGCTAAGGCGGTCATCGTCAAGAGTTGACGGAAGCACGATAGGAAGAGCGCCAAGCGCAAGAATTGCAGTTATATAATCGGTTGATGTATTGTACCCCTTTTGCGCATCTCCCTGCGGAGTAAGTCCTATAATAACCTTTTTCACAGTATTTCTCCTTTACTCGCGGTCAATCGTTATAACCGCAAAATAGTTTGGATGCATCTCCGAGACCTTGCTGCTAACAAGCTCCTTTACACGCTCGTTAGAATGCTTTATTTCAAAAGGAACGGTAACGTCAAATATAAGATTCGTGTGCGTTACGCCCTCGACGTATCGAAAATCGTGTATAGTTAATCTCTCGTCTATCTCCTTTACGGCAGAGGCAACCTGAATGCGGAGAGCGCTTACCTTCTCGTCATCGGTAACGATAGGGTCCATATGTATGGTTGCTCGAATACCAAGCTCGTGGAAGATCCTGCGCTCTATATTGTCAATGCAATCGTGCGTTTCAAAAACGTCTGCCTTGCCGTCCACCTCTGCGTGGAACGAGCATATAGTGTTACCGGGGCCGTAATTGTGAACTACCATATCGTGAACACCGAGTATCTCATCATATTCGTGCGCAAGCGACACAATGGATTCCACAACCTCGGGCTCGGGAGCAGAGCCGAGAATCGAATTTTTCGTCTCGTTAAGCACCTTGATTCCCGCAATAAATATAACTATTGCAACGGCAATACCCATATATCCGTCGATATCAAAGCCCGTAGCTCTCGAAATTATAGCCGATACCAAAACCGCAAGAGTTGCGCCCGCATCGGAAAGGCTGTCGGTTGCAGATGCCTTTATTACGTCGGAATTTATCTTTTTGCCCGCAGAGCGTCCAAAGAAGAAGAGCCAAAGCTTTGCAAGCACCGATACGGCAAGAATTACCATAACCAACACGCTGTAATCGGTTTCACTTGGCGTTCTTATCTTTTGTATAGACTCGGAAAAGAGCGATATCGAAACAAAGAGTATCAAGAAGGATACTATCATAGACGCAACGTATTCTATACGCGCATATCCAAAGGGATGCTCACGATCGGCAGGCTTTGCGGATATTTTAAAGGTGATAAGAGACACCACCTGCGAGCCCGCATCGGATATATTGTTCACCGCATCTGCGGTAATAGAGATAGCTCCGCTCAAAATACCCGCAAAAAGCTTGAAGCCTGCAAGCAAAAGATTTACCGCAATGCCTATAATAGATACCACGCTTCCGCATTTTTGACGCACGGCGGGGTCTTTTTTATTTTCATAATTCTTTACAAAAAGCTTTAAAATAAAATCCGTCATAGTTTCTTCCTTAAATTTAAAATCTAAAATCTAAAATATAAAAAGGGATTATATCCCGAGCTTACAATATAAGCAATCGAGAGCAAAAAAGCGCACAAGGGGATCAATACTCGAAGAGCGCTCGCTCTCCTTGCAATAGAGCCGTATATTCTTTTCGGCAAGGGCGTTGAACCCACCGCAAGTATTAAGAAAAACGGTATAAAGCCTAAAAGCAGATGCCCCTCTCCACCCGTCAAAAACGGTGCTTGCGAGACAAAAATCAAGCGTGAGGCTATCGAAAGTCCCTCGTAATACGTCAGAGTTACGCCATCGGATGCAAATATAAGCCAGCCGAAAAATACGGTAACGAGCGAATAAGCGTAAAGCAATATTTTAGGCAAGCGAGAGAGAATATTCTTCAAAAAAAGCTTTTCGACTATCAAAAGCAGAGCAAAATACACGCCCCACAAAAGAAAGCTCCAAGAGGCTCCGTGCCAAAGTCCCGTCAAGGACCAAACCACAAAAAGATTAATCGCCGTGCGTGCTCTGCCCTTTTTGCTTCCGCCAAGCGGAATATAAAGATATTCCTTAAAAAACGAAGAAAGCGAGATATGCCATCTGCGCCAAAAATCGCTCACCGAAAGCGACGTGTATGGATAATTGAAATTTTCAACAAACTCAAATCCAAGCATTCGTCCAAGTCCTACCGCCATATCCGAATAACCCGAAAAATCAAAATATATCTGCATTCCAAATGCAAAAACGCAAGTAAGAGCGCCAAGATAGCTCTCGCTCTCGGCAAACGCCGAAAATATCTCACCCGCACTGTTAGCTAAAATTGCTTTTTTCGAAAGACCCGAAATGAATTTCCGCGCGCCCGATGCAACGAGCGATAAATCAACGCTACGCTCGGTAAGCTGACGCTCGATGTCGGAATATTTTACAATAGGGCCCGCAACAAGCTGTGGGAAAAGCGCAATATACGCACCGAAATTTATTATATTTTTTGTTGCCCTTACCTCTCCGC
>JAZLCC010000088.1:0-14395 GCA_045614065.1 Eubacteriales bacterium
GGCACAGTTCATAGACAAGAAAGTGTCAGAGGAACGAATTATTTTTCCTTCCTCGCAGGTATCCAATAGAGATTCATCTAATTCTTTGATCATTCCTGTTTGGTTGTCTGTGATGTAATACTTATTAGGGCTGAAAATGGTGGCACCGGTCGTTATGGCTGATAGAGTATATCTTTCAAAATTGTAAAAATGCTCAGCATATCCGTCTGCCATTTTTACGTATGCGTAATAATCTTTAGTATCCACGGTGGACGTTTGATCATTATTCATATCATACAAGAAATAAATTTGCTTTTGCTCGTCTGTTTCAGGATCATCCATTTGGATATAAAATATGCCTTTTATCAGAGATATATCGTTGAGCTTTTTAGGCAACAAAAGGCTTTTTACCAATGTTATTTCCCAAGTATGGTACTCGATATATATAATGTTGATCGTTAGATCCAAATTATCCTCAGCAGAATAAGCATACATTCCATATGCATCGGGACGTATCAGATGGCATTTCTCGCCCTCATAGGTTATATCGTCAAGGCGGACAAAACCACTTTCTGTGTATATGTGATCATTGTCTGTTATAAAAATATACGGATTTGATCTGTCGTACGGAGCCAAAGCCTCTTTTAATTCTTGCGCTTCTGCGTAAGTGTTTCCGCAGGAACATAAATTAAAAAGCAGTATGACCGACAACAAGCAAAGTACTGCAATAAAAAATGCTTTTTTCATATCCCCACCGCCTTTCTGTGTTTAGTATAGCATAAAATCGTGGATATTGCAAGGCGTTTGCGGAAATCACGCCGAAGTTTTGGGAGTGATGTTGCGGCGTTGCCGCAGTGATGTTATGGCTTCGCCATAGTGATGTATTGCGACTTTGTCGCAAAGTGATGTGATGTGTTCCGCCTCCTCACGCGCGAAGCGCACATCACTTGCGAAGCAAACATCACGCCCCAAGGGCACATCACGTTCCGCTTGCGGAACACATCGTTGAAAAAAGACCAAGTCGAAATCGACTTGGTCTTTTTTCTGGCTGGGGCACTAGGATTCGAACCTAGGTAATGACGGAGTCAGAGTCCGTTGCCTTACCGCTTGGCGATGCCCCACAACGAATGATATTATATCACAATGTTTTTTGTTTGTCAATACCTAAATTAAAAATATTTTTAATTTTATAAATCATCAAAAAAGATATTCTATATTTCGCAAAATTCTTGACCTTTTCAAAACATCCGCTATAATTAAGCAACAGTATCTACGACGTGGACTAATAAATACAATATGCAAAAAGCAGACTCTCTCGCGAAAGAAGGTCTGCTTTTTTTGCTTTTAGTGCTATCTACCTTTAATTATTATATCCGCTATCCTCTTTGATGCGCATCCGTCGCCGTAGGGATTGCTCGCCTTGGACATAGCGTTATACTCTTTCTCATCCTCAAGCAAGAGCTTGAAATTCTCATATATACGTTTTTCATCTGTTCCAACGAGCTTCAAGGCTCCCGCCTTTATTCCCTCGGGGCGCTCCGTGGTATCTCGCATTACAAGCACAGGTCTTCCAAACGATGGAGCTTCCTCTTGAATCCCGCCCGAATCGGTAAGTATCATATAGCTTCGAGCCAAAAAGTTGTGAAAATCAAGCACGTCGAGTGGCTCGATCATTCTTATACGGTCGCAACCGGAAAGCTCCTCGCTTGCCAGCTTGCGAACCGTTGGATTCATATGGATCGGATATATCGCCTTAACGTCGCTATGCTCCTCGGCAACTCTGCGAATTGCTCTAAACATATTTCGCATCGGCTCGCCGAGATTTTCACGTCGGTGCGCCGTTATCATTATAAGTCGGCTATCCCTTGCCCATTCAAGCTCAGGATGCGTGTATTCCTCTCGAACCGTAGTTTTGAGGGCATCGATAGTGGTATTACCCGTAACGTATATGCTCTCCTCTGCCCGCCCCTCTCGAATAAGATTCTCACGCGAGAGCTCGGTGGGAGCAAAATTATAGCTCGATATTATCGAAATTGCCCGGCGGTTAAACTCCTCGGGATAAGGACTGTAAATATTATAGGTTCGAAGCCCCGCCTCAACGTGTCCTACGGCTATCCGTCTATAAAAGCAGGCAAGCGCTGTGGCAAAGGCTGTTGACGTATCTCCGTGAACGAGAACAACGTCGGGAGATACCCTTTCCAAAACCTCTCCGATTCGGTTAAGAACGCCCGTTGTAATATCAAAAAGCGTTTGCTTCTCCTTCATTATCGAAAGATCGTAATCGGGAGTAACCGAAAAGGCGCTCATCACCGAGTCAAGCATTTGACGGTGCTGACCCGTTACGCAAACTACGGTCTTTACCCCCTCACGGGCTTTAAGCTCCTTAACAAGCGGACACATTTTTATGGCCTCGGGACGGGTTCCAAAAACAAGCATCACCTTTTTCACATTACAGCGCTCCAATAAGAGTATTTACTGCAATATATGAAATTTTTTAAAAATTATGCGTAGAGATATTTAAGCCAAGAGAAGGATCTCTTTTGCGAGAGGCGCTCTATCAATATGCAGAGCGGAACAACTATTACTATAACTGTCGGCAAAAGAATGGGCGTAAGATCTACGTTTGTTACGCTAAGGAATACCTTGAACGCCATATTTGCAAACCACTCAACCAAAAGATGCATATAGAAAACAAGCACGCCAACCGCGCGAAGAATCTTGTATATCGGTCTATCCTTGAGATCTATATTAAGAGCTATATAGAAAAGGAAGAATACCGTAGGAAGAAGCGCAAAGGACATATTATAATCCTTAGGCAATCCAAAAACCGAGGTGAGATACACCTCGCATATCTGAAGCACAAGCGAAGCGCCAAAGCCTACCCAAGCCATAACCATAGGCATTACTATCTTTTTATACGCAAAGATAGCTCCGATGAAAACGAAAATAAAGCCCATAAATATGCCGTTTCTCGTAGAGGAGAATATTGCCTCGTAGAGCTTTATTGCATAATCAACAAGCGTTACGCTTCTTGCAGGGTCGAGCAAGCCGTAGTAAAGGTCGCCAATCAATCCAATAGCGTAAAGTCCGCAAGCGAATATGGCTATGTATTTTAATTTTATCTTCTTATAAATGCAATAGCTCAATGCTATTACGGCAACGACCGTTGCGCCGAGATACCACAAATGGTCAACTCTGCCAACAAGCAAAAGCACGCTCCATATTCCTATAAAACGCAAAAGCTTAAAGCAATAATCTCTTACCGTATCCTTATCAACCGAACAGTATCCCATCTTTTTAAAGAGAAAAAATCCCGATGCGGCAAAGAAAAACGGCACGGCTATTCGGCAAACTCCGCCTTGTATGAGCACGTTGAGCATTCCAAATATATCCTGCTCCAAAAATCCGTTATCCGAGGTTTGCGAGGGCAAGGGCGGAATATGTATTGCGCAAACGAGAAAGGCGCAAATGAATTTGATCAAGTCTATTCCGTTATAATTTCTCTTCGCATTCTCCTTTGAGAGTGCGATATTCTCTGTATTTTTCATAAATCAACCTCAAAATAAAAACTCGATAGAAAAAGTCCGTGAAAATGAGGAATTTCGAAGAAATTCAACCGCTTCCTTAGCATCTCTTTTTAAGAGAGTGCAATCAAGCGTTCAAATTTTACACGGACTTTTGTTTTAGCGAATATACGTCAAATAGCCTTAATCACGTCTGAAAAGGTCTCTTGTGTATACCTTCTCTATAACGTCGTCGAGGCAGGAATCGTATCTATTTGCAATTATCGCATTGCTTTCGCTCTTGAATCTTTCAAAATCATTTACTATCTCGGAGCCGAAGAATGTGGTTCCGTTTTCAAGCGTAGGCTCGTAAACTATAACCTTTGCGCCCTTTGATTTAATGCGCTTCATAACGCCCTGGATCGAGCTCTGACGGAAGTTATCGGAATTCGCCTTCATAGTAAGGCGGTAAACGCCTATAACAACGGTCTTCTCGCGAGAAGCATCGTACTCTGCGTTAGCGCCGTAGCCGCCCGCAAGCGACAAAACTCTATCGGCAATGAAATCCTTACGGGTTACGTTTGAAGCAACGATAGCCGTCATCATATTCTGCGGAACGTCGCTGTAATTTGCAAGAAGCTGCTTTGTATCCTTGGGCAAGCAATAGCCGCCGTAGCCAAAGGAAGGATTGTTATAATGATCGCCGATACGTGGATCGAGGCAGACGCCCTTGATTATTGCCTGAGTGTCGAGCCCCTTCATTTCCGCATAGGTATCAAGCTCGTTAAAGTATGATACGCGAAGCGCAAGATAGGTGTTTGCAAAGAGCTTAACTGCCTCTGCCTCGGTAAAGCCCATAATAAGAGTTTCAACGTTCTCCTTTATAGCTCCCTCTTGCAAAAGTGCCGCAAAATCCTTTGCCGCCTTAACAAGACGCTCATCCTCTACGTCGGTTCCCACAATTATTCTCGAGGGGTAAAGATTATCGTAAAGAGCCTTTGACTCACGCAAGAACTCGGGACTGAAAATAATATTTTTACAATTATATTTTGCTCTTACCGACTCGGTATATCCAACGGGAATAGTTGACTTGATAACCATTATTGCATTGGGGTTACATTTCATAACAAGCTCTATAACCGCCTCAACAGCAGAGGTATCAAAAAAATTCTTTTGACTGTCATAGTTTGTCGGAGCGGCAATAATAACTATCTCCGCATCCTTGTAAGCGCTCTCGGCGTCAAGAGTTGCCATGAGAGAGAGCTCCTTTTCCGCAAGATATTTTTCTATATACTCATCCTGAATTGGCGACTTTTTATTATTTATAAGCTCAACCTTTTCGGGTATGATGTCTACAGCCGTAACGTTATGCTTCTGCGCTAAGAGTGTAGCTATTGAAAGTCCTACGTATCCTGTTCCCGCAACTGCGATCTTCATAATAAATCTCCTTAAAAATTAATTTATACAGTTTTTTGTTTATTCTTATGCGTTGTAAAACGCCTTGTACCATTCTGCAAAGCTGCGAAGTCCCTCTCGCAAGCTCGTTGACGGCTTGAAATCAAAATCACGCTCAAGCTCCGACGTATCGGCAAAGGTTACCGCAACGTCGCCCGCCTGCATAGGCACGAGCTTTTTGTGTCCCTCAAAATCATAATCTGCGGGAAGCACCTCGGCTCTCACAAGCTCCTCTTGAAGTATCGTTACAAAATCAAGAAGATTTTCGGGGTTACTGTTTCCTATATTGTAAACCTTGTAGGGCGGAATCGGAAGCCCGTCCTCGCCTTGTTTTCTCTCGGGCACCCTTTGCATAACACGCTTTACACCCTCCACTATATCATCAACGTAAGTAAAATCGCGCTTGCAATTTCCGTAGTTGAATATCTCTATCGTCTCACCCTTAACAAGCTTATTTGCAAAACCGAAATACGCCATATCGGGTCGTCCCGCAGGGCCGTACACCGTGAAAAAGCGCAAGCCGGTTGTGGGGATATTATAGAGCTTTGAATATGCGTGCGCCATAAGCTCGTTTGATTTTTTGGTTGCCGCATAAAGCGATACGGGGGTGTCTACCTTATCGTCGGTGGAGTAAGGTATCTTCTTGTTCATACCGTATACCGAAGAGGACGATGCGTAAACAAGATGCTCAACGGGATTTGCTCTGCAAGCTTCCAAAACGTTATAGAAGCCTATTACGTTTGATTCAATATACACGTCGGGATTGGTAATAGAATATCTCACGCCCGCCTGTGCCGCAAGGTTTACCACCACGTCAAACTTATACTCAGCAAAAAGGCTATCGATAAGAGCTCTGTCCGCTATATTTCCTTTAACGAAAATCCACTCACCCGCAGTCTTCTTAGAGAGCTCTGCAAGCTTTTCGAGTCGATATTCCTTTATTGAAACGTCATAGTAATCGTTAACGTTATCTATTCCGACTATTTTTATCGGCGACACCGTGCTTAAGAGCTCGCTAACGAGTCCCGAGCCTATAAAGCCCGCCGCACCCGTAACCAATACCGTCTTGTTCTTTAAATCAATATTTGCGTTAAACATTTTTAACCTCTATGTCAAATAATAAATATCAAAGCCGCTTAAAGTTATCACTTTAAATATTTTTCGGTGATGAATTTGCGCTTTTCCTCTTGCGAAAGCGATTTTGTCTTAACAAAATCCTCTATATGCTTAGCCTTATATTCCTCAACGGTCTTAATAACTCTTGCAGGAACGCCAACCGCGATCGAGCCACTCGGTATATCGCGTGTTACCACTGCGCCACAGCCTATTATGCAGTTATCCCCAATAGTTACGTTTGGCATAATTATTGCGTTTGTGCCGATGTGAACGTTGTTGCCAACAGATATTTTTCCAAAAATATCTGCATCCTTCAAATCCTCGTCGAGATAGCGAATTACCCAAACTCCGCCATCGTGCGTAACAAAGGTAACTCCCGAATTAACACGCACGTGATCTCCAAGCTTTATCATATAAGGCTCGGAGCCGAAATTCGCCGAGGAATATATCTCACAATTCTTTCCGATCGTCATTCCCCTCTCTCGCCAATAGCCTATCGGGTCCTTTTTTAATTTATATTTTTGCTTTAAGGTTTTAAAAAGCATACCATTATCCTCTTTTTATTAATTTAGCTTTTACAAAATTTACAATAAAGGTAAACGAGGGAAGCTCAAAGATAGCCGAAAGCGTTATATACACGCCTATTCCAAGGCATACCTGAAGCGCAAGAAGCAACAAATGATTTATATTCAAAAGTCCCAAAAGCGCAACGGCCGCATACATCACTAACGACATTACCGTTGCGGGAAGTATATCTGCAAGCTGTTCCCTGAAATCGTACGAGATGGTTTTCTTCATAGATATCATAAAGCAAGCAAGCGCAACAAAATCCGCAACGAGCAAGGTTATCGGAACCAAAATAACAAGCTCAAAGGCAAATACCGCAAAGAGTATTCCAACAAGAGCTACTCCGTTTATAACCGCCATTATTGCCATTGCAAGTCCGCCCTTGTCGATTGCCAAAAGCACCTGATGGCAAAGCATTGTAAGCGGACGGGTCAAGAACATTATGCAGAATATCTGTATATAAGGTACGCTTGCCGACCACTTGCTTGTGAGCACCACGTCAACGAATATCGGTGCTACCGCACAAAATCCGAGAAGAAGCGGAGCCAAAACGTAATTGCTGACTTGTATCGTCTTTCTGAGATCGGATTTTATCTTTTCACGATTATCCTGATTTTCCGAGAATGCGGGAAGCATTACCTTACTCACCGAGGAGTTTATGTTTGTTACAAGCAAAGAGGGATATTTCTTTCCTTGATCGATATAAGCAAGATCGGCGGCGCCGAAAACCTTGCCGATAAAAAAGCTTTGAATTTCAACAACGCCCGTGCTTATAAGATTTGCGCCAAGCACCTTGCTGCCGAATTTGCATATGGACTTTGCGCTGTCAAAGGAAAATCCAAATCCGGGATTCCATCCGCAAACCAAGGCAAACGCCACCGTTGCAATAACGGTATGGCTCAAATACTGCGCAACGAGAGCCCATACTCCGCAACCGGCAAGCGCCATTACAACGCCGATAACGCAGGATGCCGCAGTGCCTATAAAGGTCGATATGAAATACTTTCTAAAAGCCATTTCTCTTTGCACCTTTGCTACCTGCACGGTGTTGAGAGATGCAAAAATAAGTCTTATTGCAAATACGCGTATTACGGGAGTCAAAAGCTCGATCTCGTAAAAGGTTGCTATATACGGTGCGCTCACAAAAAGTATCACATAAAGGATGATCGATATGGCAAAGCTAAACCAAAATGCCGTATCGTAATCCTTTTTGGATATCTCCTTTTTCTGCACAAGCGCAGTACCAAAGCCCGACGTTACAAATACGTCGCTGATAGTTATAAATATCATAACTATCGCTATAATTCCATACTCATCGGGAGTCAAAAGCCGTGCAAGAATAATGCCGACTATCATTGACACGAGCTGTGAGGCTATTCGTTCAAGAAAGGACCAAAACAACCCTCCAACTACGCCCCCGTTTTTTGTTTGATCTGTTTTCATTACGTTACTCTTTTAAATTCAAAAATCTCTTATTTTTTCAATATCTTGTCAAAAAGCTTCTTCTTTAAGCTCTTGGTGTAGATCAGGTTATAGTAGGCAACCGTCTCTCCGCCAAAGCTCATTTTGAATTTATCTATACCGTTAGGCGTTTCAACCGAGGAAAGTCCTCCCCAATCGTAGAATTTTACGCCGAGGTCTCTAAAATATTTAATATCCGCATAATGCAAAAATTTATTTGCTCTGCCTATTGCGTTACGGGTATTATTATCCGCAACTCTAAACTCCGAGCAGGAGTGCAAAAGCCTTGTGTTATCCCCCTCGAAAACGTAGGAATGGAAAACGACCTCTGCCCCGTCAATCGATGCGGTGGAAACAACCAACGCATCCTTTTTTGCGTAGCTCAAAAGCTCGCCAATCGGAAGAAATGCGTTCTCAATTCCCTTTTCCTTATACATATTCGTATAAAACTCCGCCATTCGCTCAAGAACCGAGCTATCGTTAAGTATCTCGCCTGATGAATAGATCTTTGCACTCACGCCCTCGCGCTCGCCTCTTCGTATCTCGTTGCGCGCGGTAGAGGAAAAGTCCTGCATAAGCGCTTCATCGCTCTTATTTGCAATATCGCTCATAACGGTATATTGCTTTTTGGAGCTCAAGCCACTTCCCGTAAGCTCTACGGGATTTGCATAGATATTCACCGTATCCGCCGAGGTCTTTATATTTTTTATCTCATCACAAGAGTTAAAGCCTTCAAACCAGACGTTCTCCGAGGAGAAGGTCTTACCCGAATAATAAGCTCTCATTACTTGTTGTCTCTCCTTAAATTCTCTGCGTATTCGTCAATGGTCTTGCCCTCAAAGTGTGCCGATGCCTCCTTAAAGACGATATCCATATGACGGTACAAGCGCTCTATATCCTCCTCGGTTTTAAAGGTAGGACTTCCGCCCGCCATAAACTCGGATGAATGGAGCATAAACATTATATATTCCGAATCGCTCTCCTTGGCGATTTTGTTTACAAGCCAAAGCATTTTATCAAGATTTCGTCCGTTGGGGCGGAGCCAAACCGCCTCACCGCGAAGACCGCTGTAAAGCGCCTTAAGATTTCCCTTTGCGCCCTTTTCGCTCGAAAGAAAGGCCTTGTGCGTTCTTCGAACGCTCACGGGTATCTCCAAAAGCTCCTTTGTCTCGGCTACTCTATACGGGTGGCTCGGAGCATTTGAATAATCACTTCCCGCACTGCCAACGGTAGCTCCCGTATTGTTAGACCAATCTATAAGCGGTGTTACCGAGGTATCGGCAATATAACCGTACTTTTCAAGCAAGGAAAAATATCTGCTATCCATAGCCCATCTTCCCGCGCGGTGCGTTTTCATAGGCGTTTCAAAGGTATCGGAAAGAAGCCTTGTAAGAAAATCTATCTTCTCCTCCATTACCTCGGTTGGATACTCTATAAGATACGGCGCCTCAGGCTTGTCCAAAGGATTGTCAAGCTTAAACTCGGGTGGGCTGTTCCATGCGTGAAGATGCATTCCCACACTGCAGGCGCTTCTCTTAAGCGCATCGCTTGCAAAATCAACAAACTCCTTTGAGGTTGCCATCTCGTAATTGGTAAGATAGGTCGGCTTAAATCCGTATTTTTCACAAAGCGCTTGAAATCTGCCAAGATGCTTTGCATTCTCTGCGCTTATTGGCATTCCCTCTCGCCACGCCCAAAGGTTATCACCCTCGGTATCTATCGAAATCAAAAATTTCTTCATAAGGTCTCCTTCTAAAGTCTTTTAAAGAGATCTCTTGTATATCTCCTCAAGACGCTCTATGATCCTCGGCATATCAAATTGCTCAACCGAGCCCTTTGCATCGTGATCAACAAACGCCTCCTCTGCCCATCTCTCCGAGGATTCGGAAAGCGGAAGTGCAAGGCAATTCTCGCAAATAACCTCGCTCGGCACAGTGTTCGATGCGATCACTCTTATTCCAAGAGCCTGAGCCTCTACCATTACAAGCGAGAAGCCCTCAAGTATCGACGGAAAAACAAAAACGTCAAAGGTGCTCATAATCGCCGAAACGTCATCTCTTACACCAAGACAAATCGTCTTATCGGCAACGCCGTGCTTCTCTATAAGCGCGTTGATTCTCGCCTCGTCCTCACCCGAGCCGCCGCCAACCGTCAAAAGCCTTGCCTTCGGCTCTTTTTCTAATATTTTTGCAAAAACCTCAAAAAGCTTTTCGTGGTTTTTTATAGGATGAAAGCGTCCTACGTGTCCAACGATAAAGCTATCCTCGGGCAAGGAAAGCTCTGCAAGAAGCTCTGCCTTGTCCCTCTTTTGTGCGCGTATTGCGCTTATATCAACACCGTTCGGCAGATAAACGGCGTTCTCGGTTGAAAGCCTCTGCTTTACGGTATCAAGCATATCCTTGTTAAGTGAGGTAAAGATTGCGCCGTTACTTGCAAGCGCAAGCATTTTCTCGTTATTTTTTTTGCTACCGAGAGAAAGAAATCTATCTATATCGGTATGGAAGGAGAAAACGACCCTGCTCGCAGAAAAATCGCAAAGCTCGAAATAGTCGAGAAAGGTGTGGATATGCACCGCATCAGGCTTTACCTCATCGTATATCCTCTGCCACTCGCTCTTGTAAGAGGAGAGCTTGCGCTTTATCTTTCCGCTCACCTTTTGAATCAAACTCTTTTCGGGCGCAAAAAGATTGTATATCCTTACGCCGTTATCAACAAGACGCCTCTCCAAAAAGGTATCTCTTCTATCATTCACAACAACCGATACGTCGTATCCCTTTTTCTTTAAGCCAAGGATATAATCGACCGAGAGCTTTTCGGCTCCGCCGACGGAAAAACAGTGAATATAATAAAGTATTTTCAAAGCAAACTCCTTTTTTTAGGCTACCGCCTGCCAGAACGGAACGTAGGGTACGTTTGGCGAGGTTTGGAGATATATATAATAGTATCCAAGCAATACGCCAAAGAACATAACCAAAGCGCCGTAATACATAAGCTTCGATTGCTTCTTAAGTTCGCTCATTGCCCAAGACATTGCCAACGCAAAGAACAAAAGGAAATATCCCGTATACATTCTTCCAACAAGGTCAAGATAGGAGCTTCCCAGCTGAACGTAAACTCCAAGCCAAAGTCCTGCGCAGATCAAGTTGAAATTTTTATCCTCATAATTCTTCTTGAAATTCATTGTAAGAAGGAAGAACACGAGAGAGGCAATAAGAAGAAGCGTAAATTTGTTAAGCGAAAATGCGCTTATAGAATAGCTCGTCTTTCCAAAAGCCGCAAGAACGATCTCTATCAAATACTTTGCAACCGTTACAAGAGCTATAAGCTCTGTGGCGTATAACGCAAATCCCCAAAGGAAGGTCTTGCTCTTGAATTTTATTTTTGAAGCAAAATAAAGCGGCAGGAATATTAATGCGCTTCGGTGGAAGGTAAACGCCAAAAGCACCAAAAGCAAGAATTTTATAAACTTTTTATCCCTTATTGCATCAACCGAGAGCAAAAGTATCGATGCCGCAATCGATTGGCGCAAAAGTCCAAAGATGTATCCAAAAGCTGCAAACGCTATGAATATCAAAAAGGTAAGGCAGGGATTCTTTGAATATTTGTATATAAATCTTGAGTGTGTGATAACGCAGAAGAAGGCATACAAGACCAAAAAGCCTTGGAATCCTATTCCGATATGCGAGAGCACCCAGTTTAAAACAACGTAACCGCTTTCATAAGCGTAAAGATTATATATATCCGCAGGGAAAAGGAAATTTAGCGAGGAGAACATTTCTTTTGCGGAAAGTCCCGCTATATATGCGTATCCCGCCGAATAGTTCGACATATCAACGCCGAGCTGCGGCGATCTTAAAAGCAACAAAGCCAAAAGCTCTATAGCTATTACGCTCACGTATATTTTTTTATGCTTTTTTAACAGAAGATACCAGCATGGCACCGAAATAAAAAGCAACAAATATATCGCCATCTTCTTCTTTTCCTTTCGTCAAATGATACCCGCCAAAGCGTCGGTTAAAATTTTTGTTAACGTTAATCGGGCATTACCGTTCTTGCAAAATCAACGGCAACGCTTTCAACGTCGTATCTGTTCTCAATAAAGTCCTTTTTTGTATCAACCCGCTCTTTATTTAGAGCGGCAATGCTCTTTTGCGCCCAATACTCGGCGTCGCCCAACGGGAGATACTCAACAAGTCCCGTGATATCCGCCTCGCGAGTTATCGTATCGGCAATAATGCAAGGAAGTCCCGTTGCCTGAGCCTCTATTACGGTATTCGGCATTCCCTCGTAAAACGACGGGAACACAAAAGCATCAAAGGCAGACAAAAGCTTTGGAACGTCGCTTCGCACGCCTGTAAATATAACCGCATCGTCAAGCCCCAACGAGTGCACCTGCTCTCTTACGCTGTCCTCAAGGTCCCCCTTGCCCACAAGCACAAGAACCGTATTCTTATCGGCTTTGTGAATTTTTGAGAATACGTCCACCAAAAACGAATGATTCTTTTGAGCAAAGAATCTTCCAACGTGTCCTATAACCTTAACGTCGTCGGCTATATTAAGCTCACGGCGTATTCTTGTGCGAGCCTCGCCGTCAAAATAAAATACGTTAAGATCAACTGCGTTGTGAAGTATATTCACCCTTCCGTTCTCATAAGCCTTGTCGCCAAAGGTATATCTTGCGGCAAGATCGGACGGTGCTATCTTTACGTCAACGTACCTTCCGTACAAAAGTCGACCTATGCGGTGTGCCACAAAAGGCTTGATTCCACCGCCGTCGCTTGCGTTGCTCGAGCGAGCCGAGCATACTCTTGCGCCCGCCTTTTTTGCTATCTTGAGATCCAAAAATCCCATACAGTTAGACGTTATGCGCAAAACGTACTCATAGCCCTCGCGCTTAACAAGCTCGGAAAGCTGACGCTTGTATTCCTTCATATTTTCGGATTTTGCGGGGATTCTATACATTCTTCCGCCAAGCGAGAGTATCTCATCCTCGTAAAAGTTCTTCTCCTTTACGTTAACGCAAAAATCCATTTGATATTCATTTCTATCTATTGCACGGTAGATCTTCATCAAAAAGGTCTCCGCACCTCCGGCATTCATACCGCTTAAGATACATAATAAGCGTTTCATACGATATATCTATACCTTTCAAAATTTTTCAACCATTACCCTAAGCGCATTACTCGGAATATAGTCGTTCGCCTTTTGAATACAGTCTTTTTTCATATTCAAAAGCCTATCGGGATCAGCTATCGCATCCAAAAGAAGTTCTTCAAGCTGTTCTATATTGTCAAATTCATATCCTATTCCCGTAACGCCATCGTCGATAACGTCGAAGTAGCTCTCCCACTTTGCCGAGATAACGGGGATTCCCGCCGCATACGCATCAATAACCGTGCCGGGGATTCCCTCGGTGTAAAAATGCGTAGGAAAAAGCAATGCAAAATAGCTCTTCAAGACCTCGACGCTCTTATCTGCGCTAACGCATCCGCAATAGCGCACGCTATCGGAGAGGTTCTCCTCAAAGCTCTTAAACCACTCGGTCTGCGATGCATCTACCTGACCGTAGATATCCAAGGTGTATGCCTTATAGCCGAGCTCGCCGTTGATCTTGTCTATCACGCTTGCGGCGGTTTCAATACCCTTCTCCTTCATAACTCGTGAAAAGGTACAAAGCTTGTACGGCTTTTCCGTAGGGTATATAAGCTCATTCTCCTGAAGGACCTTAAGATTTTTGCAGTTCGGAACAACGCAAACGTTCTCAAATCCCTTTTCCTCAAGAGCTTTTTTCATAGTGTTTGTTTCAACGTATATTCCGTCGAATTTTTTCAAGCTTCTTATAAGAGAGCGATGCTCATCTAAAAATTTCGGAAGCCAGCCTCCTATTACGGCATAATGTATTTTGCGCTTTTTAAAAAATCCCTTTCCAAAGGAGAGCAAGGGCGCATATATTCTAAGTCCGTTATGGGCAGGAAGAATAACTACGTTCTCGCTGTTTTTAAGCGCGCTGAATATCTGAAACGGAGCCTTAAAAAGCGTACGAACTCCGCCACAGGAATCTATTTTATAAACGCCGTCGGTAAATTCCGCCTCGAGCGAGTCGGCAACCATCTTGGTCTTTACCGTTTGACCGTTAAGAAGCTCTTTACCAAAGCCAAAATGTCCTAATACGCAAACCTTTTTCATTTTAATTCTCCGTAGACCGTCGTTTAAGCGCTCTGCTCTTTATTAGTTTTTACATATCTGAGCTTCTTATAAACTCCGCAAACAAGATTTCTCACGGTGCAAAATGCCGAGGAAACGGGATTTTGACC
>JAZLCC010000089.1:0-15196 GCA_045614065.1 Eubacteriales bacterium
ATACCGGCCGAGGAATCGCTTCGAGCTTCCTCAAAAGAATTACCCCACGGAAATTCTTTCAGTCAAATGTTGTACAATCCTTCTACTCCAACGATAAAAAAAGAACCACCTGCGGTGGTTCTTTTTTTATGGCAGGGGCAGGAGGACTCGAACCCGCGACCCACGGTTTTGGAGACCGGTACTCTACCAACTGAGCTACACCCCTGTGCACCCGTATATTATATCACAACGTTTTAGCTTTTGCAAGTGTTTTTTGAAATTTTTTTGATTTTTTCTTATTCTTTTTGAGGAATTTTTTTCCTATTTAGCCTCTTTTTATCCTCTTTCGCTTATTTTACTTGATTTTTTGCTGTTTTTATGATATACTTTTTATTATTAAGTTTATTTTATTTGGGAGACTTTTATGAAACTCGATCAGCTTTTTACACAAGAAAAAATGCATCTTTCATTTGAGGTTTTTCCCCCTAAGACCTCTACGTCATTTGAAAGCGTTAAGCACGCTACCGAGGAGATAGCCAAGCTTCGTCCATCGTTTGTCAGCGTAACCTACGGTGCGGGCGGCGGTACGAGCCGTTACACTCTTGAAATTGCGGAGAACATAAAGAAAAATTACGGCGTTCCAACTCTTGCTCATTTGACCTGTGTTTCCTCTACCAAGGAGACCGTCAGAGCTCGAATTGAGGATATGCACGCTGCGGGAATCGAGAATATTATGGCACTCAGAGGTGATCTTACCCCCGAGCTTGAGGCTCTCGACCGCTCTGAATGGGCATACCGCCACGCTATCGATCTTATTCGTGATATAAAGGAAAGCGGATATGATTTTTGCATCGGCGCCGCTTGCTATCCCGAGATCCATCCTGAAAGTGCAAATCAAGCAGACGATATTAAATACTTAAAGGAAAAGGTTGATGCAGGGTGCTCATTCCTTACCACGCAGATGTTTTTTGATAACAATCTGCTTTATAACTTCCTTTATAAAATCCGTGAGGCGGGAATAACTGTGCCTGTCATTCCCGGCATAATGCCTATTACAAACGCAAATCAGGTTGAGCGTGCTATGAAGCTTTCGGGATCATTTATGCCTCAACGCTTTAAGGCGCTTGTTGACAAATTCGGTCATTCGCCCGAGGCCATGAAGCAGGCGGGAATTGCCTACGCTACCGATCAGATAATCGATCTTTTTGCCAACGGCATTCTCAACGTTCACGTTTACTCGATGAACAAGCCCGACGTTGCATCTAAGATACAAGGCAATCTTTCTGATATTATCGGTTAAATCTGCTATGGCTTTGATTTTTGTTAAAGGGTATTCCTTGCCCGAGGTTGATAGACGCGAGGTCTTGCGTTATGCGGGCGTGCGCTCGAGCAACGGAGTTACCGATGAGCTTATCTCTCGTCTTGACGAGGCAATAGCTCTTGTGGAGGGGCGAATCTCCCCACGTGTTTGCTTTGCTGAGCTACCTATTGATGATATTGATTTTGGTGATTCGCTTGACATAAAAAAGAATCTTCGAAGCAGCCATTCGGTAATAGTTTTTGCGGCGACTCTCGGTGTTGAGCTTGATAGGCTTATTTCACGTTATGCGGTTTTATCTCCCGCTACGGCGCTTTTGCTTGAAGCTATCGGCAACGAGCGCATTGAAGCGCTTTGCGATGCTTTTTGTGAGAGTCAGAGAGAAGAGAAGAACGGCTTTGGATGCTCCTTGCGTCCGAGATACAGCGCAGGCTATGGCGATCTTCCAATAGAATTTCAAAGAAAAATATTTGAAATTCTCGATCCACCCTCGCATATTGCGTTAACGCTTAACGATAGTTATCTTATGTCGCCCTCAAAGTCGGTAACGGCTTTTGTAGGCGTTGAAAAAATCTAAAAGGAATGATAAAAATGAATCTTTTGGAATGTTTTAATAATAGAATTTTATATCTTGACGGCGGAATGGGAACGCTTTTGCAAAAGCAAGGACTTCCCACTGGCGAGCTTCCCGAAAGGTGGAACGTCTCGCATCCCGACGTTATTATCGATATACACAAGGCGTATCTTGATGCGGGATCTAACGTGATAAGCACAAACACGTTCGGTGCAAATTCCTTAAAATTTTCAGATTCCGAGCTTGATGAAATAATAGCGGCGGCGGTTAAGAACGCTCGCAAGGCTATCGAGCTTTCGGGCAAGGAAGATGCATACGTTGCGCTTGATATCGGCCCGAGCGGAAAAATGCTCCGCCCCTACGGAGACCTTGATTTTGAGGACGCCGTTGAGCTCTTCTCAAAGACTGTTGAGCTTGGAGTGAAGCACGGAGTTGATCTTGTGTTTATCGAGACGATGAACGATTCCTACGAGACAAAGGCGGCGCTTCTTGCGGCAAAGGAAAGCTGTGAGCTTCCCGTATTCGTTTCTAATGCATACGGCGAGGACGGAAAGCTTATGACTGGCGCAGACCCGCTTACTATGATAGCGCTCTTAGAGGGAATGGGAGCTGATGCAATAGGCGTAAACTGCTCGCAGGGTCCCAAGGCTTTGGCGCCTATCGTTCGTGATTATCTCAAATATTCCTCGCTTCCCGTTATTATGAAGGCAAATGCGGGACTTCCGAGCGTTGTTGACGGGGTTACCGTTTTTAACGTCGAGCCCGAAGAGTTTGCTACAGACGTGAAGGTGCTTGTTGATGAAGGCGTTAGAATTGTTGGCGGTTGCTGCGGAACTACGCCTCAACATATTTCGGCTCTTTACTTAGCAACAAAGGATGCCGTTGCGTTGCCTATCGAGAAAAAGAATTTGAGCGTTGTTTCATCGTATAGCAGAGCGGTTTGCTTTGGCAAGCGCCCCGTGCTTATCGGCGAGCGCATAAATCCCACGGGCAAAAAGCGATTCAAAGAGGCTTTGCGCTCTGCGGATATAGATTATATCTTGAAAGAGGGTATTGCTCAAGAGGAAAAGGGTGCGCATATTCTCGACGTAAACGTAGGTCTTCCCGAAATAGACGAGGTGCAGATGCTCCGTCGAGTTGTGTGCGAGCTTCAAGCTATAACTCCGTTGCCCTTGCAGATAGATACGTCTGATGCTTTTGCTATGGAAGCGGCGCTTCGCCGTTACAACGGAAAGGCTATGATAAACTCGGTGAACGGAAAAATCGAGAGCATGTCGGCTGTATTTCCGCTTGTTAAAAAGTACGGCGGATTGGTGGTTGCTCTTACTCTTGACGAGTCGGGTATTCCGGAGACCGCCGAGGGTAGACTTGAGATCGCACGTCGAATACTCGCCACCGCAGAGAGCTATGGAATATCGAAAAACGATATAATTTTCGACCCTCTCGCACTTACTGTGAGCGCAGACGATAATGCGGCAATTCAAACGCTTCGCGCCATTGAATTGATTAATAACGAGCTTGGTTGCCTTACGTCATTAGGCGTTTCAAACGTATCCTTTGGACTTCCTTCAAGAGAGACGGTAACGTCGGTATTCTTTACTATGGCGTTAACTAAAGGCTTGTCGGCGGCTATAATGAATCCTTACTCGCTTGATATGCAAAAGGCTTATTACTCATTCTTGGCATTGTCGGGACTTGATGCAAGCTGTGGAGAGTATATTTCCTTTGCTTCAACGCTTCCAAGTGCTACCGCAAGCGTTCAAACTGTTGATACCGCTAAAAGGGAAGAGTATGCATCGGAGCTTCAAAGGGCAATAATAAAGGGACTTCGCGAGGATGCGGCACGCCTTACGGCAGAGCTTATAGCATCGGGTAGTGAGCCTCTTGCGCTTGTGCAAAACGAGGTTATTCCCGCACTCGATATCGTAGGCGTAGGATTTGAGAAAAAGACGGTCTATCTCCCGTCGCTTCTTATGAGCGCCGAGGCGGCGAAGGCGGCTTTCGAGGTCGTTAAGGCTAGTATGCCATCGGAAAAGGGAAGTAAATTTACGGTGGTTATTGCCACGGTTAAGGGTGATATTCAGGATATCGGTAAAAATATTGTAAAGCTCTTGCTTGAAAATTACGGCTTTACTGTGGTTGATCTCGGACGCGACGTTCCGCCTGAGGCTATTGCCGATAAGGCTTGTGAGCTGAATGCTCCCGTGGTTGCGTTAAGCGCACTTATGACAACGACCGTTCCTGCGATGGAGGAGACTATAAAGCTTATTCGTGCTCGTGCTCCCTACGCAAAGGTTATAGTTGGCGGTGCGGTTCTTACACAAGAATATGCCGATATGATTGGAGCTGATGCCTATGCCAAGGATGCAATGGGCGCAGTTAGATACGTTGAGGGTTTGTGTTGATCTCCCGCATTCGATTAAAAAGAATATGCAAAAAGGCAAGCTTTAAAAATTCCTTTGATGCATAATTGTTTTGAATAAAAAAAGAGAGAACTGCGGTTCTCTCTTTTTTATTTACGTTAAATTAATTATACCAATTCGAATTTCTCGGTAAAAGCGAAGTGGTCGGCGTAGCCTACCGATATTGTGAATTCACCAAGCTCGGAGATAAATTCGCCCTTTGCATTATGGAATCTTAGCATTTCCTCGGTTATCTCAAGCTCTACGGTTTTTGTTTCGCCCGGTTCAAGATATATTTTCTTAAACGCCTTAAATTCCTGAATAGGTCTTACAGTGCTTGCAACGAGATCGTGAAGATAGAGCTGAACTACCTCTTTTGCACCAATGCTTCCTGCGTTGGTGAGCGTTACCGAGACAGTTATTTTATCATCCTTTGTCATTGTGGTTCTATCAAGCGTCATAGAATCGTAATTAAAGGTGGTATACGAGAGTCCGTATCCAAAGGTAAACAAGGGCGTAGTTCCGCAATCAAGATATGCAGAGGTGAAATTGTGTGGCGAGGGAACGTCGAGGTATTCGAGCTTCGGCGGACGGTTGGTTTGCATTCTGTTGTAGTAGATAGGGCATTGACCTACCGAGCGAGGGAAGCTCATTGACACCTTACCCGAGGGGCTGACCTCGCCAAAAAGTAACCTTGCGGCGGCGTTACCGCCCTCGTGTCCCGGGAGATACATATTGAGTATTGCGTGCGCACACTCGTTCTCCTCGGTGAGAACCAAGGGTCTGCCGCCAAAGAGAAGTACGGCGGAGTTGCTCTGCGCCGCTGATACCGCTTTAACGAGAGCTTTTTGAGCCTTTGAAAGCGAAATGTCGGTTCGCGAGTTAGCCTCGCCACTGTATTGGAAGCTCTCGCCAACGCAAATAATTGCAACGTCTGAGTCCTTTGCGATGCGTACCGCCTCGGCAATATTGCTCTCATCGCAATCGTTGTAGGCATCGGAGCAAACGCTAAAAGCCGTGATCTCGGCATTCTTTAAAAGATTACGAATTCCTTCCTCTACAGTAACGGTCTTTTCCTTGTTTCCTCGGCCCTTCCACCAGCTGAGTATTGAGTGAGTGCTTGCAAACGGGCCTAAAAGAGCAATCCTTTTTACGTCCTTTGAGAAGGGGAGAACACCGTCATTCTTTAAGAGAACTGCGCTTTCCTCGGATGCTCTGCGAGCTATTTCTCTATGCTCATCGCAAAGCTCAAGCTCCTCTACACGCGCAGGGTCTGCGCCGTGATACGGATCCTCGAAAAGTCCGAGCTCGTTTTTAAGCTTAAGCACTCGCATAACCGAGCGGTCAAGCTCTTGCTCGGTGAACACTCCGTCTGCTATGAGATCCTTAAGATAGCCTACGTAGCAGGGAGATATCATATCGATATCGCATTGAGCGTCAAACGCAAGGCGTGCGCACTCCTTGTAGTCCTTTGCAACGCCGTGAGTTTTTAGCTCCTTTATTGCAGAATAATCACTGTTTACTATGCCGTTAAATCCCCATTCATCACGAAGAATATCGCAAAGAAGATGCTTGCTTGCAGTTGCGGGGATTCCGCAAACCGAATTAAAGGACGGCATTACCATATCAACGCCCGCATCAACGCAGGCCTTGTAGGCGGGAAGAAAATATTCTCGCAAGGTGTGCTCCGACATATCAGCGGCGTTGTAATCTCTGCCGCCCTCGCCCGCACCGTAAGCGGCAAAGTGCTTTGCGCAGGTTGCAATGCTTTCCTTGCTTGAAAGCCCCTTGCCCTTATATCCGCGTATCTGCGCAGACGCCATCACACCCGTGTAGTAGGGATCCTCACCAAAGCCTTCCATAACTCGTCCCCATCTTGCGTCGCGCGAGAGGTCGACCATTGGAGAAAAGGTTAGGTGAATCCCGTCTGCCGCAGATTCTTTTGCCGCCATAGCAGAGCATTCCTCGACTATTTCGGGGTTAAAGGATGCGCCGAGCGCCAATGGAATAGGGTAGACTGTACGGCATCCGTGTATAACGTCGTTTGCAAAGAGCATCGGGATTCCGTTTCTATTCTCTCGCATATATTTTTCTTGTATTTTTATTGCATTGGCGGCGTTCTTGAAATTTAATAGACTGCCAATATTTTTTCTTTCTTCAAGATCGATCTCAAGTGCGCTTGCGGGACCCGTGAGCTCGGTATCGTCCTTTAAAAAGAAGATCCCGTTGGTCTGCACAAGCTGACCGATCTTTTCTTCAAGCGTCATTTGAGAAAGTAATTTTTCAAGCTCTGTTGTTTTCATAGGCTCTCCTTATAGTAAAATAAAAGGCGGAAAACTCCGCCTTCTATTATTTTAGCTTTTTAGTTGTCTTTTTTGTCGGATTCCTTAACGTCTGCCTCTGCTACAGCTTCGCCCTCGTCTGCAAAAACGGTTTTCTTAACGTGAGCAATAACTATGCATACGCACGCCAAAAGCTCAAATAATGCAAAGAATATAGCGGCGAACAATATGATGTTCTTAAGGAGCGAATCCTCGTTTAAATCCTTAGCATCGCCCGTGCTTAAAACAACGCACTTGATAGCATCGTTCTTTTCAACGGGAGTTGTGTTGGAGATAACGAATGGAGCCATTTCGTTAATAACGTTGTCGATTATCTTGTTTGCAAGTGCCTCATCGTTAGTAATTCTTACGTCTACGTAAAGGAACTTACCTGTCGTATCCTCTTTGGTAGTGCTGGTTGTGGGGAGAGTCGAGCCGTCCTTTGTAAAGCTGAAGGTTACGCTCTGGTGGAACATTTCAACAAGCTGCTTGTTGCTCTTGTCTTTTCTCCACTCTGCACGCAATGCGTTTATGATAGCATCGGAGCTCTCGGTTGCATTGTTAAGCTCGTTTTGAGCCTTGTAGAGCTCATTCTCCATTGACTTCTGCTTTCTATCACAATCGCTGTAAGCCTTTTGAGCTGCT
Organism: Eubacteriales bacterium; assembly: GCA_045614065.1. GTDB lineage: Bacteria > Bacillota > Clostridia > Oscillospirales > CAG-272 > HGM12713. The sequence continues at coordinate 7,240 of JAZLCC010000089.1, forward strand.
TCGAATGCCGCCTTTGCCTCATCGTAAGGGCCCTGAATGGTTTCGAGCTTCTTCTTTGCATCCTCGTAGAGGGTGTCGCTATACATCTTCCAAATTGTTTCGTATTCCTTTTCAATAGGAGCAAACTTGTTGGTAGCGTTATCAAGCTCGGATTTCAAAAGGTTGAGCTCAAAGGGAATCTGCTTAAGATCGTCCTTTATTGTCTTTATATTTTCGGCAGCAACAAGCTTTGTGTATTCAGCCTCTGCAACCTGAGCTTCCTGCTCTGCGGTGTAGGCAAGGTCGGGAATGGTAAGACTTGTGGTCTTGCCATTGGCATCGGTGTAGTCCACCGTCTTTGTGCCAATAAGAATCTTCTCGGCAAAGAGATCGGATTCAAGAAGCGGAATTACGTTTGAGTATCCGCTTTGCTCTTGAGTAGGGAACTGGAATGCGAGAAGATTTCCGTATTCCTTTTCGCCCAATACAGAGCCGAGAGCGCCTATCGTGCCACCGAGCATAGCCGCTATAAGTGCAATTGCAACAAGCATTTTAAGCTTGCCCTTAAATATCTTTAAAAATGAGAGAAGCGAAAATTCAAGCTCCTGCTTTTCGTTAGTGTTTTCCATTGAAAATTCTCCTTGCTGTATAATATTACAATCACATATATTATATCACAGCCGTGCGTATTTTGTCAACCTAAAAAGCTTAATTGTATTATATTTATAAATTATATTATCTTTAGTGTTTTTTTGAATTATAATGCTATTGACTTTTTTAAAATTTAGTGTATAATTAATGTGGAGTTTTACGTAGTAAAATGACAAATTGTAACGTAATAAAAAAATGAAAATAAAGGAAGAAAATTGTTATGGCAGAATTTTTAACGGCAACCGACAAGCGTACGCATCTTTGCGCCGAGCTTAATGAGAGCAACGTTGGCGAGAGAGTTTGCGTTATGGGCTGGGCTCAAAAGCAGAGAGACCTTGGAGCGCTTATATTCATAGACCTTCGCGACAGAACGGGTATTTTGCAGCTTGCTTTTGACGATAAGACCGATAGAGCAATATTTGATAAGGCCTTTACCGTAAGAGCAGAGTTTGTTCTTTTGGCAAAGGGTGTAGTACGTCTTCGCGGAGAGGGCGCAATAAACAAGAACATTCCCACGGGTAAGGTTGAGATTGCAGTTGACGAGTTTAAGATACTTTCTGCTGCAGAAACTCCCCCCTTTGAGATAGTTGAGGGAAGCAAGGTAAACGCAGAGCTTCGCTTGCGCCACCGTTATCTTGATCTTCGCCGTCCCGATATGCAGAGAAATATCATCGCTCGCTCGACGATATCCAAGCTCGCAAGAGATTACTATGCGGATAACGGCTTTATAGATATCGAAACCCCCAATCTTTGCAAGCCTACTCCCGAGGGAGCACGCGACTATCTTATTCCATCTCGTGTTCATAAGGGCAAATTCTATGCGCTTCCGCAGTCTCCCCAGCTTTATAAGCAGCTTCTTATGGTTTCGGGCTTTGATCGTTACTTCCAGATCGCTCGTTGCTTTAGAGATGAGGACCTTCGCGCAGACCGTCAGCCTGAGTTTACTCAGCTTGATACCGAGATGTCCTTTGTTACCGCAGATGACGTAATGAAGGTTCACGAGGGATTCCTTAAGTACGTTTTGAAGAACTATATGGGTATCGACTACGAGGGCGACTTCATCCGTATGCCTTATGAGGAGGCTATGAATCGCTTCGGCTCGGATAAGCCCGACATTCGTTTCGGCTTTGAGCTTTGCGACCTTTCGGCGATCCTTAAGGATTGCGAGTTCAAGGTATTCTCGGGCGCTATCGAGAATGGCGGCTCGGTAAGAGCTATCAACGTAAAGGGCGGAGCAAAGTTCTCGCGTAAGGAGATCGACTCCTTGGTTGAGTTTGTAAAGTCCTATCGCGCAAAGGGCTTGGCTTGGCTTAAGGTTGCAGAGAACGGCGACGCTTCCTCGTCCTATGCAAAGTTCCTCACCGAATCCGAGAATGAGGCAATTAAGAACGCTATGGGCGTTGAGGCAGGAGACCTCGTGCTTATAGTTGCAGATAAGAACAGTGTTGTATTTGATTCGCTTGGCGCTCTTCGTTGCGAGTGCGCAAAGCGCTTGGGACTTCTCGATCCGTTCGATTTCAAGTTCCTTTGGGTAACCGAGTTCCCGCTTCTTGAATACAGCGAGGAGGATGGCAGATTCTACGCAAAGCACCATCCCTTTACCTCTCCTATGGATGAGGACCTTGAATATATCGATAGCGATCCCGCAAGAGTTCGTGCAAAGGCTTATGATATAGTTCTTAACGGAACCGAGCTTGGTGGCGGATCTATCCGTATTTACGATTCGAAGATCCAGTCTAAGATGTTTGAGGTGTTGGGACTTACCGAGGCAGAGGCTAAGGAGAAGTTTGGATACTTGCTTGAGGCATTCCGCTACGGCGTACCGCCTCACGGTGGACTTGCATTCGGTCTTGACAGACTTGTAACTCTTCTTTTAGGTCTTGAGGATATTCGCGACGTTATTGCGTTCCCCAAGGTTCAGAACGCATCCGAGCTTATGACAAAGTGTCCTTCCGAGCCCGAGGCATCGGCTCTTGCAGAGCTTGGACTTGCTATCGTTACGGAGGCTAACGAGAATGAGTAAAAAGGCGCAATATAATTTCTTTGCCTACATGGCAAGAATGAAGCTTATTCGCCGCTGGGGACTGATGAGATCGGTTACTCAGGAAAATATTGCAGAGCACAGTGCGCAGGTTGCGCATATAGCGCATGCGATAGCACTTATTAAAAACAAAAAATTCGGAGGCGATCTTAACGCCGATAGAATTTCCACAATAGCGCTTTATCACGAAACGAGCGAGGTTATAACGGGAGATCTTCCTACACCTATAAAGTATTATAATGCAGAAATACGCAATTCCTATAAGGATATTGAGCGTGCCGCAAACGAAAGACTTATTGCAACGCTTCCCGAGGAATTCAGAGCTGATTACCGTGAGCTTATAGAGGTGGACCCCGCATCATACGAGCACAAGATAGTAAAAGCGGCTGATAAGATTGCCGCATACGTTAAGGCTATTGAGGAGATGCAGAGAGGAAATCGAGAGTTTGCAATGGCAGAAAAGGCGCTTGAGCGCGAGGTTCTTGCCTGTGCCGACGATATGCCCGAGGTGGCGTATTTCTGCGATTGCTACCTTGACGGATTTAAGAAAACGCTTGACGAGCTTGAATAATGGAGTAGAGTAATGAATAAAGGAAAATTTATCGTTTTCGAGGGGATAGACGGCGCGGGAAAGACCACCCAGATACAGCTCCTCGCAAAGCGCTTGACAGAGAGCGGAATTGACGTTGACGTAAGCGCAGAGCCTACGACAAACGAGAGCGGAAAGGCGCTCCGCCGTGCGCTTTCGGGTCAGGATAAAAAGAGCTATAGCGAGATGGCGGCAATGTTCGTGCTTGACAGAATAGGACATAATGCCGAGATTCGCGAGCTTGTTGATGCGGGAAAGACGGTAATATCGGATAGATATTACTATTCGTCGCTTGCGTATCAGGGAAAGGCTACCGATTATAATTGGGTAAAAACCATGAATATAGGCTGTCCCGATATACGCCGCCCCGACGTTTGTATCTATCTCGATCTTACACCCGAGGAGAGCTTGAAGAGAATTTCCAACGGACGCGAGAGTGTTGAAATATACGAAAATCTTGAGAAGCTTACCGAGGTAAGAGCATCATTCTATTATGCTATCGAGGATTTGAGAAAGGAAGGCGAGCAGATATTTATTGTTGATGCAAGCCGCTCGCTTGAGGAAATTTCCGACGAGATATTTAATATCGTATCGAATATTTAGGAGGAAAAATGAAACTACCTATTGCCGTTCAGCTTTATTCTTTAAGGGAGTCTATGCAAAATGATGCAGAAGGAACGCTTATTGCATTGAAGAATATGGGATACGACGGAGTTGAATTTGCGGGATTTTACGGAAAGAGCGCAAAGGAGCTTCGTGATATCTGCGATAGGATAGGTCTTGTTCCGCTCTCTGCGCATATGGTGTATCCCGAAATACGAGATAATATTGATGCGAGGATCGAGGATTTTGTAACGCTTGGACTCAAATACGTAGTAATATCCTATATGCAGCTTGAATTTCATAAGGGCGGCATAGATCACGAGGGCGTTTATGAGAATATCAAGGGTATGAGCGCAAAGCTACGCGCCAAGGGAATTCAGCTCTGCTATCATAATCACAATTTTGAATTGTGTGAGACCGACGGAGAGCGAGTTCTCGATTGCCTTTTTGATGCTATGACTGACGACGAGCTTCAATCCGAGATAGATACTGCTTGGATAGAGCTTGAGGTTGGCGAGGCAGAGCAGTATATCAGAAGATTTAAGAACAGATGCGATCTTGTTCACATTAAAAGCTACTATACGCGCGACGGATTCGCCGAACTTAAGCACGATCCCACTTGCCGAAAGCGTAGGGATACTTTTGAATTTTGCAATTTAAAAAAAGGCGTGCTTGATATGCCGAGAATCGTTAACGCGGCAAAGGAATCAGGCGCAAAATGGCTTGTTGTAGAGCAGGACACTAAGGACCCCGAGCTTACCGATCTTGAATCGGCAAAGATAAATATCGACGTATTAAGAGCGTTGGAGTAATAAAAACCCCCCATTCAGTGTAGAATGGGGGATTTTTGCGTCGAAAAGGACTTGTAAAAAAAGTTACTGTTCTACTTTGGTGGGCGTAAGGGATTCGTTCTTGTTTTTTGCTCAACGTTTTGGATTTAATTTTATGTAACGTTTCGCAAAAAACTTCGGTCACCGTTCGCAAAACAACTCACAGGGTTGTTTTGCTCACTGCGTTCGAATCCCTTGAATTTCGCATGCAAAAAAGGACTTGTAACAAAAGTTACAAGTCCTTTTTTGGCACGGCGTAAGGGATTCGAACCCCCGACCTTTTGGTTCGTAGCCAAACACTCTATCCAGCTGAGCTAACGCCGCATATTTGTCGTGGTGTGGGGCTTTCGCTCTCACACCACGATATTTTATCACATTAACGGTGGTTTGTCAATACCTTTTTGAAATATTTTTATTTTTCTTCGCCGACTTTTTCGATTTCTTCGCTTTCTTTGATTTCTTCAAGTTCATCGGTTACGTCGATTTCTTTTTCGAAGCCGTTAAGTCCCCATTTTTTCATCAGTGTAGGGTAGTCGCGGTAGCAATAATTGATATCTATGTAATCTCTGATTCCTTCGGCAATGCCCTTATCGGTATATTGCCACATCGAAAGCTGCTTTCCAAAGCTTTCATCCCACGTGGGATCTTCTTCCGCAACGAAACGTGCGTACCATATATCAAATCTTGATACTATCGTTTCGGTATCGAGAATGTTGTTGAGCCAATTTGCATTTACGTAAAGTGCGGAGTAATATCCGTTTGCCTGAAGCTCCTCAATGAACGTCGTTATTAATTCGGTGAGCGAATCCTTTGAGAGGCTTTCTGCAAGATAGCTTTCTTCAATATCATAATATATGGGATATTCGAATTGCTTTCCCTCTATCCACTTAAGAACCTCTTGCGCATCCTTTCGTGTGCCCGAAACTGTAGAGGAGTATGCGTAGTAGTAAGCTCCAACGCCGAGTCCGGCGGCTTTTGCGCCTGCATAGTCCATTTCAAACGTATTGCTCTTTCCGCTGTAATTGCTTCCAACCTTCAAAATAACAAAGTCATATCCCGCCGCCTTTAAGCTTTCCCAATCAATCGGTTCGTAGGAGCCGTCAGGTCTTGTGTTATGCTCTATGTTGGCGATATCGATTCCCTTGCAAAGTGGAGTCGAATCGTCAAGATAGGGAGAGGGAAGAATATCGGTAAATTTCAAAAAGTCGCTATCGTAATAATATGAGCAATCCTTGCAGGTGTGTGTGGTGAAGCCTACTTGTGTTGCGGTGGTGTAAGTGATGCTCGTTTCAAAAGAATGTGATTGCGGAACGAAGTCCGAATCAAATGCGTATTCGCATTTGTCGCAAGCATAATGTGTGTATCCTACCTCGGAGCAGGTCTTTTCCACTATTTGAGTTTGTATTAAATTGTGCCCAAGGGGCGCTTTATAGTCGGAATTGTAGGTATAACCGCATTCGCAATGATACACCGAATATCCCTCGGTCAAGCAAGTGGGCTCTACCGTTTCGGCTATATTCAACGTGTGTGGGGTCATTGCAAGGTATTCGATGCTAATAAATCCGCAGCTTGTGCAAACTCGAGATCTTTTTCCCTCGCTTGAGCAGCTTGGGGTTACGTCCTCGGTCCAATCCGAAAAAGTGTGTGTGCATTCCGACGTTTTGTCGGACATACAAGCCGTAAACGTTAATATAATAATGATAAAAACAAGAGAGTAAAAAAACTTTCTTTTCATATTACCTTCCTAAATAAGCAGTACTCTCTATTTTAGCATATTATGGTTTTTTTGTCAAGATTAAAAATATCCGTTTAGTTTCCATTTCTTCATTATATTAATATAGTCGCGATAACAAAAATTAAAATCAAAATATCCGTCAAGTCCGTCTATTTTTCCGAGCTGTGTATATTGCCACATCGAAAGCGTCCTTCCGTATTTTTCTTCATTCCATACGGGAGCTTCGGTCAAGGGATATCTTGCGTACCAAATATCAAACAGTGATAGTATGCGCTCGGTATCAAGTCTGTTTTTTAGCCAATCGTTGTTGGTGTAGAGAGCGGAGTAATATCCGTTTTCTTGCATTGAGCAAATAAATGCTTCGCAAAGCCTTGTGAGATGCGCACTGTCGAGGCTCGCAAGCGATGCGTCCTCGATGTCAAAATATATTGGATATTCAAATTGCTTTCCTTCAATATAATTAATAAGAGCCGATGCGTCGGCGAGCACGCCGTCTACTGTGTCCGAATATGTGTAGAAATACGCGCCTACCATAAGGCCCGCCGCCTTAGCTCCTGCGTAGTCGCTTTCAAAGGTTGGCTCCTTGCCCGATTTTGTGCTTCCCGCCTTGATTATAACAAAATCAAAGCCTGCATTCTTGATTTTTTGCCAATCAAGCGGAAGATATTCTCCGCTCGCCGCATCGATTTGGTGATTCCATCTTGAAACGTCTATCCCTTGAGTGAGAACGCTCGAGCTTTCTGCGTAAGGACTGTTTAATATTTCGGAGTAGGGAATAAGATTATCGGTGTAGCTATCACCGCAGGCGCAAAGGTATTTTGTCGATCCCGCGGTGAGCGCCGTTGGATATTGAGTAGTAACGGAATAATTGTGCGCAAGCCTTGGAATTTCTGCATCGTTGTATGAGTAGGAGCAAACCGAGCAGACGTGTGCGGTGTATCCCTCGGCTTGGCAAGAGGCGGGTATCGTGTGCTCGCTAAATCTATGAGGTGTGGTTGGAATAACAACGCTATCCTTATAATAATCTCCGCAAGAGCAGATGTAAAATCCGTAGCCCTCGCTTTGACAGGTTGGTGATATTGTAAGCTCGGTGTAGCTGTGATTGGCTTTGGGGAGCACTTCGGTAACGTATGAATAGCCGCAATTATCACAAATATGCAGGGTGCCCCCTTCGTTTTCACAGGTCGGAAAAATTTTGTTTGCTGAAATTGCTTCATGCGAGCATACAGAGCTTGATTTGTTGAAAATAAAAAGTGAAAGAAGGATGGCACAAAGAGCGACAAGAAAAAGCATAAAAACAAGAAATTTAATAAGTTTATTCATATTTCCTCACAAAAACACACAATAAAATTACTATATATATACTCAAAATAGGGCAAAGTATTCAAAAAGAAAAAAGTTAAAAAAACTTTTCAAAAAAGTATTGACAATATTTCAAACATATGGTATACTATCAAAGTCGTCGCCGAGAGGGACGGCAAAACGGTCATTGAAAATTGAACAACAAGAGATAAGTACAAAGCAAAAAA
>JAZLCC010000090.1:0-13152 GCA_045614065.1 Eubacteriales bacterium
CATAGAATCAAGCACTGCACCCGAAAGCACAGTAGGGTCGGTCTCTGCATTCATAAGCACCGTTGCGCACATAGAGGTAGCCGTGCTCTTGCCGTGCATACCAGAAACGCCTATGCGCCTTGCATAATCGGTCATAAGATATCCCATATAATCGGCACGCGAAATAACGGATATCGAGCGCTCCTTTGCCCTTACGTATTCGGGGTTGTCCTCGCCGATAGCCACAGTATAAACAAACGCATCGTAATTTTCAACGTTCTCCTTAGAATGCGAGTAAAATATTTCTGCGCCCTCGCTTGAGAGCTTCTCGGTGAGCACTGACGGCGTTCTATCCGAGCCGCCGACCTTCATTCCGTTCACAAGCGAAATATGCGCAAGCGAGGACATATTTATTCCACCTATACCGCAAAAGAAAATGCTCTTGCAGCAGGATAACATATTTTTGATGCTCTCTGCACCGAAATGCGTATTGGAAACAGACATATATCCTCCGTATAAATTAAAAAAATTTTCGTTTTTCAAGCATTTTTTTGGTTATTTCACACCAAAAAGCGTCATTTTCACAAAAAAAACACAAAACTATCGAATAGCTGTCAAATTAGCGGTGTATAATAAAATTGTACCAAATGTGATGTGTACTTGCTATTGGTACCAACTTTGAAAAATCAACCTTATAAGGAGGCGCCAATATGCAAATTACTGATATCAAAATCAGAAAGGTATTCGACGAAGGCCCTATGAAGGCAGTAGTTTCGGTTACTTTTGACGGTCAGCTTGCAGTTCATGACGTTAAGGTCATCAACGCTCGCGATAAATTCTTTATCGTTATGCCCAGCCGCAAGAATCCCGACGATACCTACCGTGACATCGTTCACCCCATAAACGCAGATTTCAGAGCTATGCTTGAGCGCGAGGTTATCGCCGCTTACGAAGCAGAGCTTGAGGCACTTGCAAACGCAGAGCCCGCCACTGCTATCTAACATTTCGACACATTCATAATATCATTTTTCTACTAACGGTCGTTGCTTTTGGCAACGACCGTTTTTGTTAGTTATATTCACTTTATCAGTAAGCCGTGCCGTGAGAGAAAAGCAACTGTCCGTTTCTTATCTCGCAAAGTCCATAGCTATATTCAGCAAGACTTCCCGGATTAAAAAGATGCATCGGCTTATTTAAATTATATTCACCTGCAGGAAGATAGGTGCTAACGGGCTCGTGAGTATGACCGTAAAGCAATACGTCGGCATTCTTTGCCTCTGCCTCGTAAATCGCATTAACGAGCGTACTCTTAACTCCGCGTGTATGACCGTGGAGCGCAAAAAAGCTTATCCCCTCAAAATTAAAGGTCATTTCCTCCTTTGCGCGCAAAACGGTAAGGCTTCCCGTACGTCCGTCGCAATTTCCTCTGAGCGCAAAAACCGTAAATCGATAATCGTTTACCCCCGCTCTATCAAGATCGGTGAGTCCGTCGCCAAGGAATATGAGCGCATCGGCATTTTTATGCAATTCGAATACCGAACGCAATCTATCAACGCGTCCGTGCGAATCCGAAATTATTAAAAGTGTCATTCCGCACCCTCGGATGCCACGTGGAATTTTGCTCCTCGAGGAACAAGTATGGTAAGAGCCTTATTCAAAACACTAACGTGAAGCTCACGAGTTCTGATTATCTCACCGTCAACGCTTATAGGCGTTTCCTCATCAAAATACACGTCGGCAGTCTTGCACTTGCTGGGATGCATAACGTCGTCGTATTTACCGCCGAGGTGCTTGCCGCCACGATAATCGCCAACCATACTGACAAACTTAGCTCTGCTAAGAATGTCAACCTCTAAGCAGTCTATATTTCCGTCAATAAGCGATGCAAAGGGATTTGAATGGAATCCACCGCCGCAAAACGCTCCGTTTGCATACGTTGTAAGCAAAAGCTTCTTCTTCTCCGCCTTCTTGCCGTCAAATATACGCTTAAGGCTAACCGTAGGACGCTTACCAAGGGTAAGAAGAACCGCAATTATGTAAGCAAGCTTTCTCGGAACCCATTTCTTCTTTCCGATTTCCTCTTTCTTACAAACAACGTGGCAATCAAAGCCTATATTTATCATATTCACAGAATAGAGGTCATTGCACTTTAAAATATCTATATCGTGCGTAGTTCCCTCGATCTGCGCCGCAATATTGCAGAAAAGCTCCTTTTTGTCAAAGTTGCTCACGAAATCGTTACCCGTACCTTTAGGAACGATACCGACGCACGCTCTCTTTCTCGTTTCGGAGTCAAGGCTCATAACCGAGAGTATGGTCTCGCAAAGAGTACCATCACCACCGCAGGAAAAGAATGTAACTCTATCATCTGTCGATGCAAGAGTTTCCTTTACGTACCCGTGGGTATCTCCTATCGTTTTAGAGGTAAATATATCATATCTTACCCCTGCATGACCGCAAACTAAGGTTATTTCCTGACAAAGCTGGTCAACGAATGTGCCCTTTCCCGCAAGCGGATTTATTATAAAGCAATATTTCATATTTTGTTTTCCTTTTCAGTTTTATTTTTTGCAATAAAAACCTATCATACATATTATATCATAAACATCCCGTCTTGTCCATAAAAAATGCAAATTTTACACTCTTATAACATTTTTTTGTTTTTTTGCATATACTTTAGTAACAATTGATTTTTGGAGGACATTATGGAAATAAAGCGTGAAAACGTAGATAAGCTTCTCTCACTCAACGATTGGCAACTCAAAATGATAATACAAAAGATAGCAAACGAAAGCGGTATCGACCCATCGCAGTTCAATATTGATACCAACAGCATCGAGAGCATCAGGCGAGCGCTTTCAAGCGCTACCGACGACGAATTACGTCAGGTTGCCGAGCAATACGAGCAAAACATGAAGAATAAAAAAAGGTAAAGCTTATGAGCGAAGAAAGAGTAAAGCCGATAGAAAACGAAAATCTCTCATCGGCTCTCGGAGAAATACTCTCAAATCCGCAGATGCTCTCGACCATCACGTCGATAGCTCAAAGCTTGAAGAGCTCAAGCGCTCCTACCGAAAGCACAGTGGAAGAAAAGATAAACGAGACCGAGAGCAAGGATACGGCGAGCGAGGCGGCGAGCGTTGCTCCGCCATCAGCTCTCCCATCGGGACTTACCGAGCTTCTCGGCGCAATATCGAGCAAAAGCGCGGCAAAAAGCCGCCAAAGCGAGCTCCTCTGCGCTCTAAAGCCATACCTCTCGCAAAACCGAGCCGACGCTATTGATAAAATAATTCGTTTTTCCGAGCTTTCAAATCTTTTTAAGGGCTTAACCTAAGGACGAGGTGATATATGTATTACAGACAGCAAAATACACGCATCCGTGTACCAAGCAATTATAGCGGAAACGCCTTTAGCGAGCCTATAGAAGAGAAAAACGAGGCAAGAACCGAGGAAATCATAGCATCTACCCTGCCCGACCCAAGACCCGCAGAAGAGCCTAAGGACACCGAGGCATCACTAAATATGCAAGGCAAAGGAATAGGCTCTCTTCTCGGCGGAAGGATAGGCAGTGAGGAGCTTTTGTTGCTTGCGCTTATATGGCTCCTCGCCGACACCGAGGGCGGAAGCGAGGTTATCTGGCTTTTGCTTATTCTCTTGTTTATAAAATAAAAATCGGCTGAGTCATTGCCACAAAGCTCTGACTCAGCCATATTTGATTTTAAATTACTGTCTTTTCTGCTTTCTTATATCTATTCCGCTAAAAAGCAAAGGGTAATACTCTCCGAAAATACGGCTCGTAATGCGCTCGGCGTACTTTGTTTCAAGCTCTTTTTTAGAAAGATTGGTGTTTATAAACGTCGATTTTGCACTGTTTATACGCGAATTTATCACGTTATAGAGGCAAGAAACGGTAAACTGATTTGTGAGCTCGGTTCCGAGATCGTCGATTATAAGAAGATCACACTCAAAATATCTGCGTGTGTTATCCTCACCGTTTCCGAACTGCTTTTGCTCAAAATCCGAGAACATATCTATCGCCGTAACGTAAAGCACGTCAAATCCCTTCTCGATAACAGTCTTTGCAACAGCGGTCGATATATGCGTTTTACCGAGTCCCGTTCCGCCGAGAAGGAAGAAATTCTTATAGCTATTTGCCGAAAAGCTCTCGGCAAAATCCTTAAGCGAGTTATAATAGAACTCCATATTATTATAATTTGCGTTTGCAACCTTATAATATTCAAGCGAAAAATTCTCAAAGCTCTGCTTACGTATAAGTCTGCCAAGGCCCGAGGATTCATAGCCCGCCATAACGAGCTCACGCTTCATACACTCGCACATTCTGCCATCAACGTATCCCGTATCTCCGCACCTTTCGCACTCGTAGCGAACGTCGGTGTAATCGGCGGGATAGCCCGCACTCAAAAGAAGCGAATCACGCTCTGCCGTAAGGCTTTCGTTGCGCGCTCTTACTCTTGCAAGCGCTTCCTCGGCGTTTTCCTTGCCGCTCGTTACCGCCGACATTATTTCAAGAGCCGTTCTCGAAAGAAGCGAATCTATCTCGCGAACGCGAGGAATACGCGCATATATCTCGCTTGCGCGCATATCTGCAGCGGTTCTTGCCTTTTGATATTTCTCAAGATATTCGGCTTTTATACGAATAAGATCATCTCTGTTATATCCCATTTCAAAATCTCCCAAAAATCATTTAAGGTCCTCAAAGCTTCTCTTTATAGCAGCCTCAAAGAAATCGTCAAGGTCGTAGCTCTTTTGCGGATCGCTCGAATCTGTCTTTGGAGCATTTCTCTTCTCCGATTCGTATTTTTCTATCTGCTCAACGGTAGAAAGCCCCACAACGTGCCACTTTTCAAGTATTTTATCGGCATACTTCGGCTGTACCTTTTGTATTGCGTTGATCATAATATCATACGCCAGCTTAATAACGTCCTCGCCGTAGCCGTAATCGCGAGTCCATTTTGTAAAGAGCTCGTTCTCAAGCTTGGTAAGCTCTCGTGCGCCAAAGCCAAACATCTTTTTTATCTTAAAGATAAGCTCCTTAGAGCGCTCCATCTCGGCAAATTTCGCCTCAACGTCCTTTATTGCGGTTATTCCGTCATCATAAAATCCGATAGCTATCTTCTCGGCATAGGCAACACCCTTTTTGCCGTTTGCACGCACGTATTCGAGGAACATAAGCACCGACTCCTCGTCAAAGCCGTATTCGTCGATAAGCCTTACCACAATAGAAGTATCTCTTGTGGTAAAGGTCTTTCCAAACACCTTTTGTGCTTCGTCAATAAAGTCAACGGTAACCGCTCTGTCGTGAAGAAGCGTTGCAAGCTCTCGGCTTCCGTATATCTCGGAAACGTTGCTCTCAACCACTCCGTCCTTATGAGCGTATTTAATGCCCGATACCGTCTCTGATGCAGACTCTGCGGGCGTTTCCAAAGGCTTCTCGGCTTTTGCCGAATTCTTTTTCTTGTGCGAATTTGCAGAGCCTATAACTCCCGCACCACGCCAAAATTTTACCGATGCATCAACGTCGGATTTTGAAAGCCCAAGCATTTCCTCGCAAGAGAAGCCCTCGTCTATCTCTCCGTTCGCATCAGATGCCATTAAGAGCAAGGAAAGTATTTTAAGGTCCTGCTCGTCGGCGTTTGCCAATATATCACCTATATTATCGGGTATATTACCGTTTATGTAATTTATCTTCTTTTTTGCCATTTTGCCCTCTCCTATAAACCTAAGGGCATAACAGCCCTTATTTGTCAGCTTCCTTTGCCACCTCGTAGCAAAGCGACATAAGCGAATCGCCCATGTGAACGTCCTCAACGACGATACTGCTTCCCTTTAAATCAAGCTCCTTGCCCGTAAAATTCCATATTCCCTTTACGGTATCACAGGTAACGATTCTTTCAACAATGCCGTCCGCATACTCCTTGGGAAGCGTTAATATAACTATATCAACACCGTAATCGTTAAGCTTTTGCTCAAGCATATCGAGCGAGAAAATATTTATCTCGGAAACCTTTTTGCCGATAAGCTCCTCGGAAACGTCAAACATTGCAACAACGTCAACTCCACGCTTCTCAAACATAGGACTTTTTGCAAGCGCAGTACCAAGGTTACCCGCTCCGACAAATGCGGCTCTAAAGCCAAATCCGACACCAAGTATCTCGCATATCTTTGAATAAAGATAATTCACGTTATATCCATAGCCCTGCTGACCGAAGCCACCAAAGCAATTAAGGTCCTGACGAATCTGCGACGCAGTAAAATTCATCGTCTTTGAAAGCTCCGCAGAGCTTACGCGAGTTTTCCCCTCACGAATAAGCTGACGAAGATACCTAAAATATTTAGGCAATCTTTTTACAACCGCAGGAGAAACGTCGGGGCGAGAGATATTCACGTTATGCTCAAACGCACCGTCCTGCTCCTGACTTAATATCATATCAACGTCATCGACGTATTTTTCATTCTTTTCAAAATTATCTGCCATAATTTTTACCTCTCAATTTCCGTCATCGCTTGCCGAAGCATTAAGCGAGGTATCGGCAAATCGACCCTCAAGATATTCAAAATATCCCGCCGCCGCAACCATTGCGGCATTATCCGAGCAAAGCGAAAGGCTCGGACGGCAAAATTCTATTTTGTGCTTCTTGCAAAGAGCCTCAAGCGCAAGCCTTATATGCGAGTTTGCCGCCACTCCGCCCGCAAGAACGAGAGTTTTGGGTTGATATTTTTTAATAATATAATCCGTCTTTTTAACTATTGCATCTACTATGACCTTTGTGTAGGATGCGGTTATATCAGCAGCGTTTGGCTCTGTGCCCTTCTGCCTTTCGGAATTTATGTAGTTAAGCGCCGCCGTTTTAAGTCCGCTAAAGGAAAAATCAGCATTATCTCCTGCAAGAGCGGGTGACGGAAGCTTTATTGCCGCAGGATCTCCCTCGTATGCAAGCTTGTCCATAGCCGCACCTGCGGGATAAGGCATTCCTATAACTCTGCCTATCTTATCAAACGCCTCGCCCGCCGCATCGTCGCGCGTGCCGCCTATCTCGATAAACTCGGTGGGAGTAACCACGTTATAAAACGATGTATGTCCGCCCGAAACAACGAGAGAAACAAAGGGCGCTTCAAGGCTTTCGTATTCAAGATACGCCGCCGCAACGTGAGCCTTAACGTGATTTACCGAAACAAGCGGGATGCCATATGCAAGGCTCAAGGATTTTGCAAAATTAACTCCTACGAGTAATGCTCCGATAAGACCCGGGTGCGAGGTTACGGCGATAGCGCCTATATCCTCTATTTTAAGTCCTGCGGTGTCAAGTGCCTCATAGGTTATTCTGCTTATAGCCTCAATATGCGCGCGGCTTGCAATTTCGGGAACTACGCCACCGTAAAGCCTATGCGTTTCTATCTGCGAAGCAACTATATTTGAGAGTATCTCGCGCCTGCCGCTCTCCATTCGCACAACGGCGGCAGAGGTCTCGTCGCAGGAGCTTTCTATACCAAGAATATACATTTTAAAAATCAATTACCTTTCAACGTTTAACGCCTTAGTCATAACCACGGCGTTTTCTGTGGGCTTTGAATAAAAGCCCTTTCTTATACCCGCATCAATCCAACCGCACGAGGAATAAAGAGTCCTTGCCGCCTCGTTACTCTCACGAACCTCAAGCGACAAAAATACTATCCCGTTTTCAAGCGAATAACGGTCTATCTCTTCCATAATAGCTCTCGCAAGACCTCGTCTGCGATATTTCGGATGCGTAGCAATATTCGATATCTGCCCCTCATCAAGAACACATATAAGTCCGCAATAGGCGGCAATCTCACCGTCGCAAAGCGCAACGAAGCCTACGTTCCTTTCCTGAAGCAAAAATTCAAGTGAGCTCTCGCTCCAAGGGCTCTCAAAGCAGAGCCTCTCTATTTCGGCAAGCGCGGGAATATCCTCACGCAAAATACGCCTTACCTCTACCATTAGTCAGATCAATATCCAAAAACACCCGAAAGTGAATCATCGTCCTCAATCCAGGACTCGGCATCGATAATGCGGAAATTTTCTGCATCATCACGAACGACAACCTGTGAAATGCCTGCGTTTATAACAAGACGCTTGCACATCATACAGCAGCTTGTTCCATCAACAAGCTCCTCGGTCTTGGGGTCAACGCAAACCATATAAAGCGTTGCGCCAAGCATTCTGTCTCTCGGTGCGGAAATGATTGCGTTTGCCTCTGCGTGAACAGAGCGGCAAAGCTCATTGCGCTCACCGCGGGGAATGTTAAGCTCGTCTCTCATACAATATCCAAGGTCGTTGCAATTCTTACGTCCTCTCGGTGCGCCATTGTATCCCGTTGAAATGATAACGTCATCCTTAACTATAATAGCTCCGAACTTCTTGCGAAGACAAGTGCTCCTCTCGGCAACGGTCTGCGCTATGTCAAGATAATAATTGTGCTTTGAAACTCTGCTCATAATATCCTCCAAAACTTGAATATACACGTATATATAAATATACATAGTAATTATACAACAAACGAAAAAATAAATCAATACTTTTAAGGTATTTTTGTGTCATAATTTCTCATCAAAAATACCGCCTTACTATCATTTTTTTGATAATAAAGCGGTATTTTTAATTTTTTCAAATATTCTTGTTCTGCCCTATAAAAGCATTATTCAAACAAATCGTTATCTCTAAACTGAAGCTGATAAAGTGATTTATACGTACCGTCTGCGGCAATAAGCTCATCGTGCGTTCCGCGCTCGGTAATCTTGCCGTCCATAACAACGGCTATCTCGTCAGCGTTGCGAATAGTAGAAAGTCTATGCGCAACAACAAGAGTTGTTCTTCCCTTGCAAAGCTCGTCAAGCGACTGTTGAATGAGAACCTCGGTGGTGTTATCGAGTGCGCTCGTAGCCTCGTCAAGAATAAGGATCGCGGGGTCCTTAAGGAATACGCGCGCAATACTTATACGTTGCTTTTGTCCGCCCGAGAGCTTAACTCCACGCTCGCCTATCTCGGTATCGTAGCCGTGCTCGAGAGTCATTATGTAATCGTGAATATTAGCCTTTTTAGCCGCCTCTTGAATCTCCTCGTCGGTAGCATCGGGCTTGCCGTAAATTATGTTATCCTTAATAGTTCCCACAAAGAGGAATACGTCCTGCTGAACGATTCCTATGTTTCTGCGAACCGACTCGATGGTGAGATCACGAATGTCAATGCCATCGATAAGAATAGCTCCGCTATCCTCACCGTCAAGCTTGTAGAAGTTGGGAAGCAGATGGCAAAGAGTGGTCTTTCCGCCGCCCGATGGTCCTACAAGCGCAAGCTTGCATCCCTTCTCAAGCTTAAGATCAACGTTGTGAAGAACCTCTTTCGTCTTATCGTAAGCATAGGTTACGTTCTTAAATTCTATCTCGCCGCGAACGTCGGTAAGCTCAATAGCTCCCTCTCGATCGCGCTCGGGCTCCTCGTCCATAATTTCAACAAAGCGCTTGAATCCGCTCGCGCCGTTTTGGAACTGCTCCATAAAGTTTATAAGTGTATTTACGGGGCGTATAAAGAGGTTTACCGAGATTACGAAGGTGGTATAATCGGCAAGGCTTATCTGATTTGCCGAAAGGAATATACCGCCCGCCATAAGAATTACCACGTTGAAAACGTCGGTAATAAAGGACGTGGATGCAAAGAACTTTGCCATTGCACTATAAGCTCTGTGCGAGGAGCCTACGAACTCATCGTCGCCCTTTTTGAATTTTTCTATTTCCTTTGCCGAGTTGGTATAAGCCTTGGTAACACGAATACCGGTAACACTGCTTTCAACCGCCGCATTTATAATTGCATTGCTCTTTCTGCGGTCGTCGAACGCCTGCTTCATACCCTTTCTGAAATACACGGTTACAAGCACAAGTATCGGCACACAAGCAAAGACTATAAGCGTGAGTATCGGGTTTATAGTCATAAGATAGCTAAAGGACAATACTATCATTATCGAGCTGATAAGAAGATTTTCGGGTCCGTGGTGAGCAAGCTCGCAGACCTCGAAAAGGTCACTCGTTATTCTTGTCATTATCTTACCCGTCTCGTTATTATCGTAGAACTTGTAGGGGAGCTTTTGAAGATGCGCAAAGAGGTCTCTTCGCATCTGCGATTGCATTCTTACGCCTATTATATGTCCGTAGCACTGAACGAAATAGTTAAGAAGCATTCTTATAACGTATATACCTAATATTGATATACCGGCAATTATTATAGCCTTGTAATTTTCCTCGGGAAAATAGGTATCCAACACCTTGTTGGTCAATATGGGATATACCATTCCCGTAACAGAGATCATAAGTGCCGCCAAGAGGTCTAAAATAAGCATTTTTTTGTGTGGCTTATAGTAAGACACGAATCGTTTGAGTAATTTGAACATAACCCTCCAAAATCAAAACTAAAATTTATTTAATATTAAAATATCATTCTTTTCGTACCCTTGGGCAAGCGAATCGTATAGGATTGCAAGCGCAAGCGGTTAGATAAATAATTATCGCAAAGATCGTCGGAATGTATCCACGAGCCCTTGTAGTTAAGATCGCGAAGCGACGGAAATTCGTTAAGGTCTATCTGCCACTCGTCAAACGGCTCTATAGTATAAGCCTCAACGCCGTCAAATAAAAATGCAAAGAATGCATCCAAAAGCTCACGCGGGCCTATTTTCTTGCCGTTTATTTCAAATGCGCTCGGCAAAAATCCGCTCTCATCAATACCCCCTGCAAGCTCGATAGCCTCGGCTCTGCTAAGCATTATAGGCTCGGTAGACAAATACGGCTCGTAGAGAAATCCGTAGACCTTTTTGCAAACATACCTATCGTTGCCAAGCAAAAGCGAACGGCAGGCAAGCAATATATCGGAAATACAGTAGGAATCGGGAGCCGTTACGGGAAAGAATTTTTCGCTTAGCTGTCTGCGAATATCCTTTAAAACGTCGGCATTTAATATGCGCTCGTCCTCGCAAAGCTTATTCGAGAGGTCTGCATAGGTAATAATATCAAAATCGCCATCATCACGCAAAAGGCGCACAAAAGCTCTGAAATTATCGTAAAATCTCTCGGTATCACGCTCGTCGTGAATCTCACATCTTATCCACTCTTCCTCAGGGGTGTTGATTTTGTTAAAATTATCGGCATCCCAAAAGCTCTTGCAATATGAGCGTTGCGGATGATGATAGAACACCATAGTGTGCTTTCCACGCGCGGTTTCGTTGATAAATTTCTTTATCTCATTATCATCATTAAGGTTAAACATCACGCCGTCAAGCGAGCGCGCATAATGCAAGGAGATGGTGTTGCAATTATATATCGGGCGGTAACTCACCTTGTCGTATATATCGTCGCCCGAGAAGAACTCAAAGCCCATCTCGCCGTAGCCGTAGTGCGCAACGTAGGACGTGGAATTCCCCGGTATGCAGGCGGCAACAAGCCTTTCTGCATTAAAGGCGGATTTTACCTTTTCAACGCCCTCGTTCTCGTCGAGAATAAAGCGTTCAAGCGCCTCGTTGTAATCCTCGATGTCGGTATATTCATTTATTGTGGGGTGAATCGAATGTCTATGCGAATGATAGTCTATCTCGTGAAATTCAAGCTCACGGAATATATCCTCTCTTCCCCATTTTTCGAGCACACTCGGCAAAAGCCCTATAATATTAAAGCAGCCCTTAACACCCTCCTCACGAAGAATACGGGCGCAGCGGAAAATTCCGTCTGCGCCACGTTCGTTTATAATATCCTCTGTGTCAAAGCTTAAAATAACGTTAGTCATGTAGAGATCTTCCTCGGTTTTATTCTTTTGCTTTGTTCTTTTTATCCTTTACGAAGAACACGGATGCATAATAGAGCAATACGAGTGCCATCGAGATAAGCACACCTGCGATTATATCGCTGAACCAATGCACACCCGAAAGGAGTCTGCCGACAACAATTAGACCCGCAAGCCAAACGCAAACCGCATCTGCAAAAAATATAAGCGCCCTAATTCTCGGCATAAGCTTGTTAACAACGTATATTGCAGTAAGCATTATGCAACAAGAAAGCATCGTGTGCGACGAGGGGTATGATGCCTCAAGCTCACCCTCAACAAGTATGGGGCGGAAGTTTATTACAAGCACCTCAAAGGCTACGTAAGCTATACCAACCAAAACGTAAAATGCGCCGAGAAGCAATATTTCGGAATCAACCTTTAACAAGCTTTTTCTCTTTATTGCCTGCGATAATCCCAAGATCGCGAACGCACCTACAAAGAGGAACGGAATAAGTCCCAAAAGCTCGGTTGCCTCGTACCAAAGATCGTTTTGACCAAGCGTATCAAAAACCGACTTATTAAGCGTTGCAAGTCCTACGCTTGAATTTTCAGGTCCTACGGCTTGTACGTCAACAAAGCTGACTACCACGGTAAAAGCGGCAAAAAGAACAAAAAATAATATTGAAAAAACAAAGCAGACAAGTGTTTTTTTACTCATTTTCTTCATTTTTCTAATCCTCACGTTTAATTTTGATTTGCAAAATCAAATCTCCTATTAGTTTAGCATATATTTATAATTAAGTCAATAGAAAACTCGGTTCTTGTCAAAAAAGAAAGGACTTGTTTGATTTAAAATCATATTGAATTTTAAAAAAATCTATTGACAAAGTAGATTTTATATATTATAATATTAAAGTCGCTGGTGTAGCACAGTCGGTAGTGCAGCTGATTCGTAATCAGCAGGTCGTGTGTTCGAGTCACATCACCAGCTCCAAAAAAGAGCATCGCAATTGAGCGTTGCTCTTTTTTTTACGAAACGAACGTTTTACTAACAACAATATAAGCTGATTCGTAATTTGCCCTGTGGGCAATGTTGCATTAGACCGTGTGTTCGAGTCACATCACCAGCTCCAAAAAAAGAGCATCGCAATTGAGCGTTGCTCTTTTTTTTACGAAACGAACGTTTTACTAACAACAATATAGGCTGATTCGTAATTTGCCCTGTGGGCAATGTTGCATCAGACCGTGTGTTCGAGTTACATCACCAGCTCCAAAAAGGCCAAGTTACAAGCTTGGTCTTTTTTTACGAAACGAACATTTTACTAACAACAATATAGGCTGATTCGTAATTTGCCCTCACAATAATGAGGTTTGTACTCACAATC
>JAZLCC010000091.1:0-1808 GCA_045614065.1 Eubacteriales bacterium
GGATAGGGAGGTAATTGCTAATATACTTTTCGAAAAAGCGTCGGAAAACGAGCCTAACGTTTTTGTAACGCTCTATCAAGCACTACCAAAGGGTGATAAGCTTGACACCGTTATACAAAAAGCGGTAGAATGTGGCGCATCGAGAATAGTGCCTTTCCAAAGTGAAAGATGCGTTGTTAAAATCAAAGACGATGCAGAGTCCAAAAAGCGTGATCGTAGACAAAGAATTGCCGCAGAGGCGGCAAAGCAGTGTGGTAGAAGCGTAATTCCCGAAATATGCGGGTCTGTAAAATTTAACGAGGCGCTCGCCATGGCAAAGAGCAGTGATCTCATACTGTTTTGCTACGAGGGCGACGGCACGTTGCCGCTTGGTAAAATTTTAAAGGAAAGATTTGCCGAGAATGTTGCCAAACCGCAGAACATCTCAATATTTATCGGCAGCGAGGGCGGATTTTCAATCAAGGAATCAGAGCTTGCTAAGGAGAGCGGAGCCGTTATGACGGGGCTTGGAAAGAGAATATTGCGCACCGAGACGGCTTCGGGTTTTGTTCTTGCGTGTTTGGTGTGCTTTTCCGAGTTATAAATTCCAAATTATGTTATTTTTGTTTAACTCTTTAACATATTTGATACATTTTTACAAAAAAAATTATATTTTTTATAAAAAATATTGAAAAGCCTATTGAAATATAACAAAAAATAGTGTATAATATAGGATAGAATGTACAATAGTTCTACAAAAAACAAATTTGAGGTTCATTATGTCGAATAGATTGTTTCAAGGTGTAATTTATCAAATGAAGGATGCGTTCGAGCGTATGATAGGCGTCGTTGATGAAAACGGTGTTGTTATCGCTTGCTCGGATCTTAATAAAATGGGAGATACCCGCCAGGGTGTTTGCGAGGAGCTTCCTTTCTCAACCGAGGTTATCTCGGTAGCGGGATATACGTATCGTTATATGGGCGCAGGTCCTAAGAGTGAGTACGTTGTTTTCGTTGAGGGTGAGGATAAGGTTGCAGAGAAGATGTCCAAGGTTCTTGCGGTTTCTCTCGGTAACATTAAAAATCTTTATGACGAGAAGTATGATAAGAGCTCCTTTATTAAGAATATTATTATAGACAATATTCTTCCCGGAGATATTTACATAAAGTCTAAGGAGCTTCACTTTAACATAGAAGAGAATAGAGTTGTATTCTTGATAAAGTTCCTCAATAAGACAGATATGATGCCTTTTGAGATGCTCCAAAATATGTTCCCCGACAAGTCCAAGGATTACGTTGTAAGCGTATCTGAGTACGATATAGTTCTTGTTAAGGAGCTTAAGGACGGAGTTGATATGCGTGAGATCGAGCGTATGGCTGTTAATATTGCCGACACTCTTTCCACCGAGTTCTACACTAAGGTGTTTATAGGTATTTCTACTGTTGTAGATAGCCTTAAGGATCTCGCAAAGGCTTATCAGGAGGCACAGGTTGCTCTTGAGGTTGGTAAGGTGTTTGAGACCGAGAAGAATATCATTAGCTATGAAAACCTCGGTATAGGCAGACTTATCTATCAGCTTCCTACCACTCTTTGTGAGATGTTCTTGGAGGAGGTATTCAAGAAGGGAAGCCTTGATTCTCTTGATAGAGAAACACTTATGACAATTCAGTGCTTCTTTGAGAATAATCTTAACGTTTCCGAGGCATCAAGAAAGCTTTTCGTTCACAGAAACACTCTTGTTTACCGTCTTGATAAGATCCGCAAGCTTACCGGTCTCGATCTTCGTGAGTTCGAGCATGCTATTACCTTTAAGGTAGCACTTATGGTA
>JAZLCC010000092.1:0-3114 GCA_045614065.1 Eubacteriales bacterium
GCAAAGCGCACCTATCAGCTTTGCAAGGAGGCGGGCGTTGTGCTCACTAACGTTGGCGCTACCTACCCCTACGGAAAGGACCCCGTTGACAGTCATATCCGCATAGCTCCGACCTTCCCGTCAAACGATTTGCTCGTTAAGGCTATGGAGGTTTTGGTGGTTTGCGTGAAGATCGCAACCGTTGAAAAGCTTCTCGAAAATTAAAAATAACACAAGGCAGTTCGTTTTGAACTGCCTTGTATTAACTAAGGATAGAATATGAAGAAAACGCAGAGGACCGAAAACCCTTACAAGAATACCGATAGTAATAAAAGGTATTATACTTATGAATATTATTTGAGAAAGAAATTCGGCAAAAAGCTTGCGAGAATACCTCTTGATATCGGTCTTACCTGCCCGAATATCGATGGTAAATGCTCGGTTGGCGGTTGCATTTATTGCTCCCCTCGCGGAAGCGGAGATTTTGCCGAGAGCGCATCTCTTTCTTTGCGTGAGCAGTATGAAAAATCAAGGCAAAGGCTTTCCTCAAAGTGGGATACCTCGCACACGGTAGCCTATTTTCAAGCTCACACAAACACCTATGCGCCCCTCGAATTTTTGAAATCGAAATTTGAAGAGGCCTTAACCCTTGACGGAGTTTGCGCAATAAGCATTGCCACTCGCGCCGATTGCCTTGGTGATGATATATGCGAGTATCTTGCCGACCTTGCCGAGAGAATACCGCTTACCGTTGAGCTTGGACTTCAAAGCTCTTCCGATAAGACGGCTTTGCTTATTAACCGCGGACACGATTTTGCCACCTTTTGCGAGGGCTACAATCGTTTAAGACGTGCATCCTCGAAAATCGAGATCGGTATTCACGTTATATTAGGCCTTCCCGAGGAGAGCGAGGAGGATATGCTTAAAACTATTTCCGACGTTGCGTTTTTAAACCCCGACCAGGTAAAAATACATCTTTTGCACGTTATTTCGGGCACAAAGCTTGCATCTATTTACGAGAGTGGCGCATATACGCCCTTGAGCAAGGAGCAATACGTATGCCTTGCAGTTAAGGCACTTGAGCTTTTGCCACCCGATACCGTCGTTGCTCGAATAACGGGCGATGCTCCCTCGGAGTCGCTTTTGGCACCCGAATGGAGCAGAAAGAAGGTCTCGGTTATTAACGATATAGATAAGCTTCTTTACGAAAAGCAAACTTATCAAGGGGCGGAGTACAGAAATTAATGAATAATTGTTTGTGTGTGAAAATCTTTTTAAAAGTAGCACAAAATAAAAAACACGCTCGACCAAGGGTCAAGCGTGTTTTTTTATTGACTATTCGATCTCGAACCAATAATCTAATGACTCAAGAGAGGTATCAAAGTTAGTTTTTTCGAATTCGTAAGCATCTTTAGCGGTTGTTGGGCTACCGTAGCCCATTACAACGTCTCTCCAACATCTTGCGAGCACGTTGTTGAGCTGGGGGGCGTATACAGAAAGAACGTCTAATTCGATACTGTCTAATATTATATTGACGAGTTCGCGTTCTTGGGTATCGTCGAATGTGCCAAAATATTTAGGCTTTATAATTTTGTTGACATAGAAGCCGCGAATGTTAACGTAGGATTCCTCGTAGGAATATTGGAGATAAGCCGAAATTTCATCACCCTTTGTGGGAACAGAGCTTTCCGAGTGGTTGAGTACCGATATGAGAGTGTAGGAATCATGAGCGGTTGTTTTGTAATTTTCCTGCGCCTCGGTGTATTTGGGCATAGGGAGAATTCCAAATTTAGCCTCCATTGATCTGATTATATTGTTATCTTCATCACTTGCATAGAGCTTGTGGATAGCAAAAATGCTCTTGTTGGATGCAAAGTGAGTGATGGGCTCGGAGTAACCACCTAGTGAACAAGCGCCCGTGTCGTTTGCATTGTTAACACCTGCGCTGATGCTTCCGTTAAGAAGATTTTGAGCTTTTACGATAGCGTTCTCTATTTTTTGATTGCCGACAATGTTGTACTTGTGGCTTCCGTCAGGGTTGGTGGTGAGATAATTAAGCTCCCAAGCGTAGGAGAGAGCGTCTACCGAAGTTGAGTCAAACGCTGCGCTTATAGCATAAAAATCATCGTGCTGAGCGCCGTTTTTGCCGTTAGTATTTTCAAATACGGTTGTCCATCTGTAAAGATCCTCGTAATCCCAAGCTCCGCTGATGGCAAGCTCTTGAAGATCCTCGGGATCGAGATTGGTCTTCTTTGCGTCGTACATATCCTTGTTGAGGAATACGACGGTAGCGTTATCAAAGGTTGAAAGGTTGAGATCTCCCGTTACGTAGTAGAGCTTGCTGTTCAAGGTCGTGTTGTTAACTATCGATTGGTTCCAACAGGGAAGCTCAAAACAGAAGTAGGGGAATATCCTTCCATCGGTAAGGTCAGTCAAATAGTCGCGGCTCGCGATGCTTGCGCTTGCATAAGCGTGGTTGGCAACGATATCATAGTTGTGAGCTCCCGTGTCAACGTCTTCCTTGATCGCACTTGTAAAGTTGTTGAAGCAGTCAGTGTAGGTGGAGCTCGCAAGAGACTGATACTCGACAACGATATTCAATTTTTCCGAAACCGCTTCGTTTCTTAATGCTATAACCTCGTCCAGTTCATCTTCGAATACGTCTTTGTGCCATTCTCTTTGGAAGCTAACGGAATCACGGTGAAGAATGGTTATCGTTTCATTATTGAAGCCAAGGGAAGGATGAACGGTTGTGCTCGTGAATTTCGTTTCGCTTTCTTTGTCTGATTCTTTTTGTGTACTCGGCTTTTTTGATTCGTTTACGTTTGCGTCATCGTTTTCAAGCGAACCGTCGATGCTTTCGTCGAGTAAGTCGTCGAAAAAGCTCTCATCGCATGAAAAAAGACAGGTGCAAAGCAAAAGAACCGAAAGTGTGAGTGCTAATATTTTTTTCATTGTGTCCTCCTTTTAAAAAATGTATTTAACTCTTCATCTATAATTGTACCATAAATTTCAAATATGTGTAATAAAAATGGAAAAAATTAAAAAATATTTTTTGCTTTGACAAAATCTAACTCATACTCCGCTTTTTCTTTTGACACCGTAAGCGCAAAAGAAAAAGCTAACAAAAAGAAA
>JAZLCC010000093.1:0-9580 GCA_045614065.1 Eubacteriales bacterium
TCACTTCTACAACAATGAACGAATTCAACTCAAAACAAAACTGACACCACTCGAAAAGCGATGTCAGTTCGTTGCTTAAAATTTAATATCTTCTACCTTAGAACTCTTTTTTGTGCTGTCCGCACAATTTGGGGCAGTTCAATGTGAATTTGAAACAGCCTCGTTTTTTATTTTAGTTTATATTGCCTTAATAGAATCAACAGGCTTCTTTCGTGAAGCGAGCCATACGGGAATAAAGGTTGCAAGCGTTGCCGTTATTACTGCGGTTGCAACGATTATCAGTAACGAGAATGGACCGAATACAAAGATGGAAGCGCCCAATATATTTCCGCTTATATAGTTGTTAATAACCGCGCAAAGTATTGCCGTTCCTATTGATGCTAAGGCCGAGCATATTAATGCGATAACGAATGACTCTGAGAAGAATATCTTAAATACGTCGTTTCCTCTCGCTCCAACCGCGCGGAGAATTCCTATCTCATGGCGCTTTTGCGATATTGAGGTTGAGATGAAGTTGGAGAAGAGCAGTATTGCAAAGAGCGCAAATACAAGACCAACGTAGAGGAATACCTTTGAGAGCGATTTAACCAATGCATCGATGCTATCGAGCTCGGATACGTAGCGTCCGTAAATAGATATTCTCGAAGCGTTTTCGTCAAAATCCTTGCTTTCGTGAATATCCCAAAGCATATTCTTTTGCTCATCGGTGTTTGCGAACGGAGCGTAAATTATCGAGTAGTATGCGTCATCCTCCGAAACGTAATCGGTGGAGTAGACCGTGCAGTAGTCGAGAAGAGTGAACTGCGTGCTCCAAAGTCTTTGATATTCGCTATTCGTTATATAAAGCGAGCCGTAGGTGTCGCTGCTTACCATACCGACAACGCTGTATCTTGTAGCCTCGCCGATTCGAAGCATATCGGAGTCTGCGGGGGTAAGATCAACGGTAAGAGGCATATCGGAGAATGTCTGCAAAAGATTTTTGCGAAGCTCGTTGCGCTCTTCCTTTGAGAGAGAGCCGATGATTATTCTTTCACCCGTCTCGGCGTTTATCTCATATTTTTCGTTGTTGTTAAACATCTCTATATCAAGACAAAGCTTTGAGTATTCCTCTTGATTTTTGGTGTAGAGCTTCAAAGCCTCTTCATACTCCTCGGGGGACATGTTTTCAAACTCGGGAGCCTTAAGCAGACTTTGATATTTGTAGTTTGCAAGTGCGTTAAGCGTTGAACCCCAAGTAACCTCGTCTAAAAGTATCTCACTATTATTAAGCGAGCTCTTGTTGGGGTCAAAGTAAAATATGTAATCCGAGGATACGTCGTCTATGCTTTCGTATCTGTGCTGAGGATATTCCTCGCCGTCCTCATTATTCTCAGGTGCGCTGAACAAGGGCGAGCCGATTTCTGCATAGGACGATGTGTCGGCACTGAACTTTGAGGGGGCGAAAGATTGACTATCCTTTGAGAATTTTATAAAATCCTCTTGTGAAAGGAGCGCCAAAAGGTATGTGCCGTCCTTAAGCTCGCCCTCAAAGCTGTATTGCAACGAATAATTTTCGTTGGTGTTGTCCTTTAATACATCGTATTTTATTGGAACATCACCGCAATCAAATATACCGACGATCTTAAACTCTACGCCGTCAAGAACGACGTTTTTGCCTAAGAGATCGTTCGGAGTATTTGCGTTTAAGGGATTGCCTTGCGGGTCAACCGCCTTCATTTCAATAAGCGATTGAGCCATATAGGAGGAGATGCATATCTCTCCGTTGTTTTCGGGGTAGCTACCCGTGATTTTATTTCTAAACGAGTTGCCCTCGGGTATGTGCGCTATGCTTGATATCGTGTTAGTCCAATATCCCGAAGTGCGATTGCGTACGCCGAATTCGTAGCCGTAGGTGGTTGCCGCGCCAAAGATGTCCTTTCCAAACGTGTTTTCAAGCCTTGCTATGTCGGCTTGACTGAAGTTTGTAGCCTCAGAAGAGTTGCTCTCGTACAAAAGCTCGCCGTAGTGATATGTCTTTATCACACCGAGATAGTTCTTTTGTATGGTAACGTATTCTCGGTTTGAGTCGGAGAGCGTTTGCTTAAACATAGCCTCACTGTTGTAGAAGGTGAGGGTAGAGAGTAAGCCGAAAAGCACAAAGGATATCGTGCAAAGCAATACTGTAAAAATAAGACGTATAGGCTTATTTTTAATGCTCGAAACTCCTATTTTTGATGCGTGCTTTAACGGCAAACGCGAGCGAATGAATTTACTGTCGTTCGGCGAATATTGCTTTATATCAAGCTTTGATTCGTCGGTGTCGTCAAAGTATTCCTTCCCGCCGTCGTCATTAATATGCGCCGCTTGCTTAAAGGCTTTAACGTCGCGCTCGTTTTTTGCAATAATAACGTCGCCCTTAGATTCCTTAAGAAAGCTCTTTATCTCTGCAATATCGTTATCGTCAAGCTCTGCGCCGCTTTTAATGCAGAGTACGCCGTCAATAGAGCTTATCGAGCTTGTGATGGCGGTCTGCGTTTGTTGGGTTTTTGAAACGTCGGAGAGAATCTTTCCGTCCTTTAATTCAATTATACGGTCGCCGTAAAGCTCGGCAAAATCTCTATCGTGTGAAACAACGATAACAAGCTTGTCGGCAGAGAGCTTTTTGAGAGTGTCAAATACCTGCTTTCCCGTAGCCGAGTCAAGCGCACCCGTAGGCTCGTCCGCCATAATTATTTCAGGCGATTTAACAAGCGCTCTCGCAATTGCAATTCTTTGCTTCTGACCGCCTGAGAGGGTGTTTGGCTTGCGTCTTGCAAAGCCCTCAAGGTCAACCTCTTTAAGAAGCTCTGCAATAACCTTTTTATCCTTAGGCTTTCCTTGAAGCTCTAATGCGAGTGCAATATTATCCTCAACCGAGAACTCGTTGAGTATATTGTATTCTTGAAAGATAAATCCGATAAAGGTGTTTCGGTAGCTATCAAAATCGCTTTGCGAGAACGTTTTGGAGCTTTTGCCTTTAACAATTATCTCACCGCTTGTCGGAGAGTCAAGACCGCCGCAAACGTTGAGAAGAGTTGACTTTCCGCTTCCGCTTTTACCTAAAAGAAAAACCATTCCTTTCTCAGGAAAGGTGAGGGATACGTTGTCAAGCGCCTTTGTCTCAACACCGTTTTTAACCGTCGCCTTGTAAATTTTAGATAGATTTTTAACCTCTAACATAGTAGGTCTCCTTTCAAAAGAGGATATAAAAAATTATATCATAAGTAAAAAACCGTGTCAACATTTAGACAATAAAAAATAATTTTGCAATTTGAATTAATCTATTGAAAGTATCCTCTTGCTATGATATAATTATAGTAATTAAATGCAATTTTCGGAGGAAAAAATGGACTTTCAGATAAAGGGCGGAAGCCCAAATGCAAAAATAGAGGTTGGAAATCAAATAGAGAAGGACGGCATACTCACGTTTGACGTATCTCTCAAATTCGACGAGCCCGAAATTCCCGAGCAGTTCTCGGTTATTTTTGATTTTGCAAGCATAGACGTATACTCGGTTTGGAGCCCGAGCATAAGATACGATAGATATATAGGCGTTACTTGGCAGAAGAAGGTTAGCCCCTCAAGGCTTGCCGCGTGGATGCCTCTTCACGCTCTTGTATCTGCCGATGGCAGAAACCGTCTCACAATAGCAATATCCGACGCAAAAACACCTACAGCTATTGCAACGGGCGTGCACGAGCATACGGCGTGCTTTGAGTGCGAGCTCCGCTTCTTTACAATAAAGGTTGCTCCTCTTAGCGAGTATAAGGCAACGGTACGCCTTGATCTTCGTGATATTCCGTATTACGATTCTATATATGAGGTTTCCGAATGGTGGGAGAAGGATTGCGGATATACCCCCGCACCTGTTCCGGAGCACGCAAAGCTTCCTATGAATTCGCTTTGGTATAGCTACCATCAGGAGCTTTTTGCTGATGAGCTTTTGGCAGAGTGCGCACTTTCAAAGCCTTTGGGAATGGATACCGTTATAGTTGACGACGGCTGGCAGACCCACGATCAGGGAAGAGGCTACGTTACCTGCGGAGATTGGCAGATGGCGCCCAATAAATTCCCCGATATGAGAAAATTCGTCGAGGACGTTCACGCACTTGATATGAAGGTAATGCTCTGGTTCTCGGTTCCGTTTATAGGAATAGAGGCGAAGATGTTCGATCATTTCAAGGATATGATGCTCGCCGAGTCAAAGGGCTCAAAAAAGGTATGGGTATTCGATCCAAGATATAAAGAGGTTCGTGATTACCTTATTGAGATATATGCAAACGCGGTAAAGGAATGGAACCTTGACGGACTTAAGCTTGATTTTATAGATAATTTCGTGCTTGAGGGCAAGGGACTTGAGGATGATGACCGCCGTGATTATCAGTCGCTTGAGGATGCTATCGACGTTTTGATGATAGATATTACAAACCGCTTGCGTGAAATCAAGAGCGATATTCTCATTGAGTTTAGACAGATGTACGTAGGTCCCGCAATCAGAAAATACGGAAATATGCTCCGTGTTGCAGATTGCCCCAACGATTGCTACCGTAACCGCCACAATATAGTAAATCTTCGCCTCACGTCGGGCAAGACCGCAGTTCACTCGGATATGGTAATGTGGCATTACGAGGACACGGTTGAGAGTGCGGCGCTCCAGCTTGTGAGCATTATGTATAGCGTTCCGCAGATATCGGTAAGAATTGCAAAGCTCTCAGCGGAGCATAAGAAGATGCTTGATTTCTATCTCCATTTTTGGAGAGAGAATAGAGATACCCTTATTGAGGGTAAGCTTCTTGCGGCAAATCCCGAAAGCGGATATAGCATAGTTTGCTCTGAAAAGGACGGAAAGGCCATATTTACGGCTTATACAGATATAATTGTGGATTGCAGAGCGTATGACGAGGTTATAGCGCTTAACTCTTCAAGAAGTAAAACGCTTATAATGCGTGGAGCTATGGGCAAGAAATATAAGGTTCTCAATTGCATGGGCGAGCTTGTTTCAAACGGAGCTATAGATAGCGCTCTTTGTGAAATTGAGGTACCGCTTGCGGGAATGGTTTGCGTAAAATAAAAGTAAAAAATTGTCAAATAAATATTCTAAAAAATATTGCAATAGAAAAATAGTTGTGATATAATTATTACTGTAATTTTAAGAAAGGAGCTGCTGGTATGAAAAAGGTAATTTGCAAGGTAGAGTATGATACTGAGACTGCAACGCTTATCGAAAAGCGCGCATTTGGTTGCTTCGGCGATCCCGCTGGATACGAGGAGAGTCTTTATCAGACTCCTAACGGTAAGTATTTTCTTTACGTAAACGGCGGTGCAGAGTCTCTCTACACCAAAGAGGACATAAAGAGAATGTCTGCAGACAAGGCTGCAGAATGGCAGAACGCGTAAGTCTATAAAAATAAAGCTCGGGGCAAAAGCTCCGAGCTTTATTTTTTGTAAGGTTCTCTGTTTGACGTCAGTCCAAGAAATCTCCCGTTGGGTGATATCGCTATCCTCGCGGAGATCTTTTGTGCGCATTATTTATGATATACAAAATGGTATAGCTCCCGCATTGTGGATAAAGTTTTCTCCCCTGCAAAAAAAGATATGATGTTTTAATTAATAGTCATTCCGTTTAAAAATTCGTTATATATTTTTTCATCGTCAAAGTAGAGCATAGCGCCCTCTATGTGTAAGGCGCGGAGGGAAGAATAACTGTATTGTGAAAGCGGTTTGTCAAGCGCATCATTCGATTGTGCGCTTACAAGAATATCGTTATCGGTAAATCCCGTAATTATCAGCGAATGATAAAAAGTTCCGTCCTCGCGCGCAAGCTGAATAACGTCTCCGAGGTCAATTCGTCCCGCATTTCTCGCATCGGTGGCGTACGGTCCGTAACCGCCGTTATTGGCAATAAAATCGGGCTTTCCTGTGAGAAAATCGTAAAGCTCGTCAACTCCGCTCCAAGCGGGCGCGCGGTTGCCTTGATCTATATAGTACCATCCAAACGTCTTTGTGTAATTCATAACGGGCGCCCCCGCAAATATACATTGAGAGACGAAATTTGTGCAATTTCCGCCTATTTCGGTGAAATCAAAGAATAGCGGATTGCGTGAGAGAGCCCATTTTTTTGCATAATCAACAGCCCTCATACGGTTGTAGGGAATAGGTAAAAGCATAGCACCTCCAAAAGAAAAATATAAAAAACATACGCTAAAATTATATGCTTTTTTAGGAAATTTATTGACTTTTTTTTTGGCGCATGATATAATAAATCGTATAGTGATGCCAACTCTTAGAGCAGGCTTTGGCATTAAATGCAAAACAAAAATACAAGGAATATAAAAATGATCAAAAGCAGTTTTTTCTATAATAAAACATAGTTTAAACTGCTTTTTTTATAGAAATTTTCGAGCTTTATTCCTATTTGGTTTTTGTTCAAAATGCAATTTTAGATACAAACGGAGAGTTTACAAATGAGGATTTTACACACGGGAGATTTGCATCTTGACAGTGCTTTTTCTGCTTTTGCTCAAAAGGAAGCAGAGGAATATAGAGAGCTTGGCAGAAATCTTCTCAAAAACATTTTTGAATGCGCAAAGCACGAGCAATGCCAAATGATACTTATTGCGGGAGATCTTTTTGACGCAAAATTCGTCTCTAACGATACCCGCGCGCAGTTTGTTTCGCTTGTTAAGGGCGCAGGCATTCCCGTGGTTATTTCCCCCGGAAATCACGACCCATATTCCGAGAATTCCTTCTATTCCTCGGTGCAAAAGGAGGATATTGAAAATCTTTATATTTTTAATGCTCCCGAGCTTCAGGTCTTTGATTTTGACGAGCTTCGCACAAGGGTTTTCGGATACGCCTTTGTGTCTCCCATATTAAACGAAAATCCACTTTTTACGGCAAATATACCTGAGGATAACGGATATCTTAAGCTCTTTTGCGGTCATGCGGATATGTCGTCGCCAATATCGCGCTATGCGCCGATAAGCCTTGCCGAGCTTTCTCGCTTCGGCTTTGCCTATTCGGCTCTCGGACATATACATAACCGTGAGGAAAAGGAGGATTCCGCGGGCAGAATTCGCTATTGCGGATTTGCCGAGGGTAGAAGCTTTGACGAGCTTGGCGAGGGCGGAGTTTTCGTTGTTGACGTTGACGAGGATAGCTGTGAGGCAAGGAGAATCGTTCTTTCAAGCCGTGCCTTTTTTGCCGCAGAGGTTATGATTCCCGCCGATGCCGAGGGCGTGGTTGCTCGAATTTGCAACGCAATAAAATCAAAGCAATATCCGAGCGGGGCGCATCTTCGCTTAACCCTTACGGGAACTGCCGATGCGCAGACCGTAAAGGAGATAAAAAATTCTCAAAATGCGATATGTAGCGCAACGGGTCTTGAATATATTGAAATAGAGGATACCACGCTTCCTATCTACGATGGAAAATATCTTGAAAAGGACGTTACAGTTAGAGGCGAGATATACAGAACGCTTTTGCCAAAGCTCACCTCGACAGATAGTGCAGAGAGAAAGAGAGCGGTGCTCGCTTTAAAGATAGCACTGGCGGCAATAGACGGAAACAGCGTTTTTGACGTTGTAAATTAAGCTCGGAGGAATGGCTTTGATAATAAAGGAATTATATATTGCCGAGTTTGGCGGTATAAAGGATAAAAAAATAGAGTTCGGCGATGAAAATATGCTGAATATAATATACGGAGAGAATGAGTCGGGAAAAAGCACGGTATTTCTCTTTATAAAATTTATGCTCTATGGCTTGCAGAGAAAATCGCAATCGAATACCGAGCGTGAGCGCTCGCTCAGCTGGTCGGGCGGAGTTGCCTCGGGAAGCCTTGTGCTCATTCATAAGGGTAAGGAATACCGCATAGAGCGTACTTTTTCGGATAGATCGAGAGGAGAAAAGCTTGTTATACTCTCGCTCGATAACGGAACCTCGATAACAACCGATAGAGCTCCGGGCGAGTATTTTCTCGGTGTGCCGAGAGAGGTGTTTGAAAGCAGTGCCTGCGTAGGGCAGATGCGCTCAAGCGAGATAAACGGGGAGAAGACGGCGCAAAGCCTTTCGAATATGCTTTCCTCTGCCGATGAGAGCGTAGACACGTCCTCGGTGCTTAAGGAGCTTAACACTATAAGGACCTCTTATCTTCACAAGAATCAAGGAGGCGGAAGCCTTTATGAGGACGAGGCGAAGATAAATTCGCTTAGAATAAAGCTTGACGAGGCGAAGAACGCAAGTCTTGCAATTGAGGGAAAGAGTGAAAGCTTTGATAAGATAAAAAAGGAATACGAGGCTTTGAAGATCGAGCTCGAAGAAAAGGATGCGCTTGTAACACAGTTTAACAAGATAGCAACGATCAGACGCTTTGAGGCTCTGCGCAAAAAAGAGGCAGAGATATCCTCAATGGTTGAAAAAAAGGATATCTGCGCAAGAGAAGCGCTTAAAACCGAATTTTTCCCCGATAGAACTCACGCAGCAGAGCTTCGTGCGGCGGCAAGAGAGCTTACCGATGCCGAGCAAAGGCTTTTGGCAAAGGCTAACAAGCGTGATGCGCATAGCCCCGACTACGATGCAGAGCTTGCGCTTTTGGGCGAGACGGCAGAGCAGAACGGCGGAAAGGAAAAGCTTGTTTTCCCCATAAACGAGAAAATAAGCAAGGCAAAATCAAAGCGTAAGACGGCTTTCGTTTTGTGCGGAATAGCCTTGGGACTTGCGGTGTTCGGCGGTCTTGCAATGGCTTTTATACATATTGTGCTTGGTATAGCATTGCTTTGTGCATTTTTAGCGCTCGGTGCTATTGGAATTGTGATGCTTGCTGGCGCATCTAAGGCTCAAAAGAGTGGCGCAGCAGAGCTTTCGGCACTTGCAGATAGCTACAAGACCACTCCCGACGGACTTTCCGACAGTATCGATTTGGCTCTTGGCGAGCTTGCAAAGATGCGAGCTTACAACGCCGAGAACGCAAAGCTTATAGCAGAGCTTGAGCTTGCCGAGGAAACGCTTGAATGCGTACGCGACAGGGCATATAAGCTTCTTGTGCTTAGCTTAGGTGATGATGCCGAGCCCGACGTTGAAACGCTTCAAAGCGAGGCAGATAGACTTTCTTCTTTCCTTGACGAATATGATGCTCTTAAGAGCGAGGAAACCGCATTTTTGCGTATGGTAGATAACGAGAGAAATTCTCTTGCAAGATATGATGAGCAAAAGCTTCGAAATGAGATAACCGTGAGCTTCGAGGATGCAACCCAGGATGCCGTTGACGAGGCAGAGCGAACAAAGAGCTTTTTGCTTGCCAAAAAGGCGGCTTGCGAGAGCAAAATAACCTTACTCCAAAACGAGCTTATCACACTTCGCATAAAAGCAGAGGATCCGATGCCGATAGCGGACAGACTTGCACAGCTTGAGGAAAAGGTACGCAAGGATAGAGCATTTTATGATGCCTTGATACTCGCTATGACTACAATTGAGGATGCAAGTGTTGCAATGCGCGGAAACGTAACTCCGATAATCAGTAAGATGGCAAGTGATATCATAAGCAGAATAAGCGACTCGAAATACA
>JAZLCC010000094.1:0-7809 GCA_045614065.1 Eubacteriales bacterium
GTAACCTTTGGTTCTTATCCTCAGAGTAAGGTAACCGACGGCGCATTGATCTCTGCTCTTAACGCAAACGCCTCTGCTTGGACATCGAGCAACGGTAAGCTTTATGCTGACGTTGAAAACAACGGCGAGCTTTACCGCGGAGTAAAGGCGAAGGCAAGTGATGCCGCTTCTTGGTTTAAGTATGAGCCCATCAGCTGGACGATCCTTGAAGAGAAGGACGGAAAGGCTCTTATCCTCTGCGATATGGTAATTGATGCCGGCATTTACGATGATTCGGTTAATAATTATGGTGATAGCGTAATTAGAACTTGGCTTAACGAGAATTTCTTGAATACCGCTTTTAACGCGCTTCAGAAAGAGGTTATAGCTACTACGTTGGTAGAGAATAACGATAACGTAGTTGGTGACTACAGCAACGGAAACAAGTTCTTCTGCGAAGATACTGAGGATAAGATATTCTTGCTCTCTAAGGGTGAGGTTAAGAACACCGATTACGGATTTACCTACGTTAAGAACGAGACCTCAAACGAGTCCCGCCAAAAGACGGCTACCGATTATGCAATTGCAAACGGCGTATACGTAAATGCAAACAACGGTGCTTGGTGGTGGTTGCGTACACCTTATTACGACTACAATAATCCCAACAAGGATTACAGTGCACACGTAATAAAGGTTAACGGAATTATCAATATGAGTAGCGTAACTACTGCCACGGGCGGTATTGTTCCCGCTATGTGGATAGTACTTTAATTTAATACAAAAGAGGTTATCTCGAGTGTGAATTCGGGATAACCTCTTTTATGTTGTAAATAAAAATCGCACCGTCTTTTTGTGTAAAATGCAGTTTGACAAAGTTTTTTACAAATGGTATAATATATATAAGTTTTTATGTAGATCAACGATTATTTTATCGAAAGGGTATATTATGAAAAAGAAGCTTTTATCACTAATAAGCCTTATTCTTGTGCTTGTTACGGTTGGCTCTTGCTTTATGGGATGTGATGAGATATTTGACGGTGAGGCTACCGACGATTTTACCGACGAGAGCGGTACTGAGGACGGTACCGTGAAAAAGACCGAGAAGTCTACGAAAAAGACTACTGCTAAAAAGGAGACCGATCCTATTCCCGGTAAAACCAAGGCTCCAAGCTCTCTTACGGAAAAGACCTACGATCTTGGAAATGCAACCGACAGACGTAAATTCAAAACCGTTGGAAGAGTACAGTATACCGATACGGGCATACTCTTTGACCATTGCGCAAACGTTCTTGAATTTCAAGGATATATGACGGGTGAGCTCAAGCTCTATGCCAACTCCTCGGGAGATAACAAGAACGATTGGACGTATCTTACGGTATTTATTGACGGCAAGCGTGTTGACAAGAGATTTGTTATTGAGGGAATTGATAAGACGATCACTCTTGCAAACTTTACGGGAAATTATTTCCACACCGTTCGTATCGTAAAACAGACCGAGCTTTCAAACTCCGACGCAAGACTTAAAAAGATTTCTATGACGGGATATCTCACCGACGCTCCCGATGATAGAAAATATTACATCGAATTTTACGGCGATAGCCTTACTGCGGGATACAGTAATATAGCAACCAAGGATTACCCCACAAGCGAAGAGGGCGATGCGATCTATCAGGATGCAACCAAGACCTATGCTTTCCTTGCCTCCGAGGCGCTTAATGCCGATTGCTCGATCCTTGCAATGAGCGGTGTTGGTATTGATAAGGGTTGGACGAGTAATAATTTTATGCATTATTTCAGCAAATACAGTTACCGTCGCGGAAATACTGCGTATAATTTTAACGGAGCGCGTGTTCCCGACCTTGTTGTTATTCACCTTGGCGCAAACGACGTAACCTGTGGCTCGTCGAGATCGAAGTTCGTGCAGAATGCTACCGATCTTATAAATTATATTCACAACGGCTACGGCGAGGATATACCGATAATTTGGGCGTACGACCCCGGTGAGCAGGTTCCCGATAGTTGGAGAGAAGAGGTTCTCAATAAGTTCAGCGGTAAAACAAAGGTTTACAGCCTTAAGCTTGAATGGCGCAGTAAGGGTAAGATAAACGGACACCCGAACGTTGCGGGCCACGAAAAGAACGCAGGCGAGCTTGTTGACCTTATCAAAAAGAATAATTTGTTAAAGTAATTAATTATAGGGCTTTCGCATTCGGTTGCAGAATACGTGATTTTGCGCTTGATGCGAAAGTCTTTTTTTGAGGTGGAAAATGAATGATATTATGAATATTGATAATAACGAGCGCGGCTTGGCTTTTTATACCGATACGCCCATTGAAGCGCTTGAGTCGGGTATAAGCGTTACCGAGGCGATATTAACGAAACGTACCTACGGTGCTTCGGAAATGGATGGCAGAGTTAAGCTTATTGGCAGAACCAAATTTATTTCCGATGGAGTGATGTGCGATCATCCCGCATCGGGAATCGAGTTCAGAGGATTTATGACGGGAGATCTGAATCTTCTTATAAGCGTTGACGGTGATAATTATTTTACTGTATACGTGGACGGAAAAAGATGTCCGAACAGACTTTATCCAAGAGAATCAAAGGTCAAGCTTGCCACGTTTGAGGGTAATCGTTTTCATACGGTAAGGGTGCTGAAGCAGAGTGAATCGGTCTGGACGCGCTCTACTATTAACGGTATAGAGCTTACGGGTGAGCTTTTTGATGCTCCAAAGCCGCGTAAGCACCTTATAGAGGTGCTTGGCGATAGTCTTACCACGGGATTTGGAAATCTCGGCGTCAAGGGAGAGGGAAGCGCTCAGGGCGGAAATACCCCACACAAGGAGGATGCAACGCAGACCTATGGATTTATTGCGGCAGAAAGTCTTGATGCCGATTGTACTATAGTTGCGTGGAGCGGAATAGGCCTCAACTTGAGCTACGTAAGCGCTATATACGGTGATTATTACAAGCGATATTCTTACCATAGAAACAGAGAGGGCGATAATTATAATTTTGATAACGCTCCCGATCTTCTCGTTATTCATCTGGGTGCAAACGATTCTACGAATAAGCAGACGAAGCGAGAGGATTTCGTGAATAAAGCAAAGGAGCTTATCACCTTTCTTTACAATGGGTATAAGAAGGAAATACCGATAATTTGGGCATATGATCCCGATGAGGGCGTTCCCGATTATATTCGTGAGGCGCTTGATTATTTCGGTGGAGAAGAAAAGGGCTTTTATCTTCTTGAGCTCGAATGGCATTCTAAGGATGAGCTTTGGGGCGCGTCGGGACATCCCGGCATCAAGGCTCACCAAAAGCACGCTGATCTCCTTGTCGATCTGATCAAAAAGAAAAAATTGTTAAAGTGATTTAAATATGGGGAAGCATCTTCCCCATATTTTTGTTTTTGCTGTCTTTTTATTGGTCGCTTTTTGAATTGTATGCTACCTTTTTTGAAAAAAAGGTAGCGCCAAAAAACTTCCAACGGAAGGTTTTGCGCACATGGTGCGTTCGATCGTAGATGCACGAAATCCATAATCGGTTGAATTTGCTACGCAAAATCCTCATCTTTCTTTTCATTTTCAATTTTAAACTTTCAACTTTCAACTTTCAACTTTCAACTTTCAATTTAATCCTTTCCCTTGTTCAGTTTTTTGAAAAAGGGGTGCGGGGAGAAAAGCTTTCTTTCAAGAAAGTTTTCTCCCCGCATATTACGTTATATTATTCAAATCAATTTGAAAGCGATATATATTCTTCCGCGTAATGCGCGGCTGTGGCTCCGTCGGAAACGGCTGTAACTATCTGCCGCAAGGTCTTTGTTCTTACGTCTCCCGCGGCGAAAATACCGTCTATGCTCGTTTTTGTGCTCTCGTCTGCAATTATATAGCCGTTTTCGTCAAGATCAAGAATCCCCTTGAAAATCTCGGTGTTAGGCTTTCTTCCAATGCTCACAAAAATTGCATCGCACTCAAGCTCTTGTTGCGAAGCGTCGGACGTGCTTTGTAAGATCGCGCCGTTTATTCTATCCGAGTATTTAAGCTCCGATATCTGCGAGCTCCAAAGAATTTCTATATTTTCGGCGTTCATTAATGGCTCGTGGTATATCTTGGTTGCACGCAAGGAATCTCTGCGGTGAACGAGATATACCTTTTTTGCGAGGCGTGAGAGGTAGAGGGCATCCGAGACCGCCGAGTTTCCGCCGCCAACTACGGCAACGGTCTTGTTTTTGTAAAATCTTCCGTCGCAATGCGCACAGTAGTGTATGCCTCTGCCGATAAATTTAGATTCCTTGTCTATCCCCAATTCGCGTGGGGAAGCGCCGCTTGCTATTATTATTGATTTTGTGTAAAGCTCGGTGCCCAAGGTAACGATCTTCTTGATTTTGTCGGTAAGAAAAACCTCGGTTACCTCGTCAAAAAGTGTTTTCGCACCGAAGCGCTCGGCGCTCGCTTGCATATTTGCTCCAAGCGTAAATCCGTCAATGCCGTCGGTAAATCCGGGATAATTTTCAACGTCGCCCGTGAGGGTGAGCTGACCGCCGACCGACATTCTCTCTATAACGAGAGTGTTAAGTCCCGCGCGGGCAGAGTAGAGCGCGGCGGTATATCCCGCAGGCCCGCCACCGATAATTATAACGTCGTAAATTTTTTCCATAGAGATTCTCCTTAATAAGAGATTTGAAAAGGCTGCCTCAAATCTGCATTCGAGACAGCCTATATATCGCTTTGTTAGTAATCAAGCGTTTTTGTGAATTTGGAATCTCGTCAAATATGACATCCCTTGGAATTGGCAGATTTAGGCGAGAAGCGTCGTTCTTCGAGGCGTGAGGCGTACAAGGGTACGTCGAGCCTCGAAAACGGCGGTAGAAAAAGTCTATAAGGATGAAGAATTTCGTAAGAAATTCGACATATTGATTGCTCAAAACCGTTGCCTTTATAAAGGGCGAGCGTTAGAAAATGATTCGGACTTTTTCGGTCTCGTCAAATATGACATTCCAAAATTAATAGTTTTCTTTTCTGATTTCGAAGTATGCCTGAGGATGGTTGCAAACAGGGCATTTCTCGGGAGCGTTTGCGCTGAGAACGAGGTGTCCGCAGTTGCGGCATTCCCACATAACGATTCCGCTCTTCTCAAATACAGCCTTGGTCTCAACGTTGGTGAGAAGCGCACGGTATCTCTCCTCGTGAGATTTCTCGATAGCTGCAACGCCTCTGAACTGAGCTGCGAGCTCGTAGAATCCCTCTTCCTCTGCGTCCTTTGCGAACTGATCGTACATATCGGTCCACTCGTAGTTCTCACCCTCTGCTGCGTGAAGAAGGTTCTCTGCGGTGTTGCCAAGCTCACCGAGAGCCTTGAACCAAAGCTTTGCGTGCTCCTTCTCGTTCTCTGCGGTCTGGAGGAATATAGCCGCGATCTGCTCGTATCCTGCCTTCTTAGCTACGGATGCGAAATAGGTGTATTTATTTCTTGCCTGAGACTCGCCTGCGAAAGCGGTCCAAAGATTCTGCTCGGTTTTAGTTCCTGTATAGGGGTTCTTAACCTCTACCTTTTCGAATTTGTCTACGCTAACCTTGCATACGGGGCACTTGAAATCGGAGTCAATAGCTCCATCGTGAACGTATCCGCAAACCTTGCATTTCCATTTTTGCATAATTGTTTTCTCCTTTTATATATGGTATTTTTTATTTACACTGTTATTATACAGCTAAAATGACGTTTTTTCAGTGATTAAATCACATTTTTGTTGACTGATGGGGAAAAATATGATAAAATACATATACTAATGTAATTATATCATTTAATTTTTTATAAGTCAATAAAAAATTTATTTTTTGTGAGGACAAAATGAACGTCGAGGAGCTTACGTCTCTTTTTGAAGAAACCTTTCCGTTTTGGAATGATTTATCTCCTATAGATAAGGAGACTATGTGCCGCACCGCACATCAGATACAGTTTAAAAAAGGAATGAATATTCACGATGGCAACGAGTGCACGGGAGTTATTCTCGTAAAGACGGGAAGTCTAAGACTTTATATGCTCTCGGAGGATGGCAAGGAGATAACTCTTTACCGTATATTCCCCGGCGAGATGTGTATGCTTTCGGCATCCTGCGTGCTCGATACGATAACCTTTGACGTTTTCGTTGACTCCGAGGAGAACAGCGACTGCGTGGTTATCGGCGGTTGTATCTTCGAGGATCTGTCAAGAAGAATGCCTGAGGTAAAGATATTTGCGCTCGAAACCGCACTTTCACGCTTTTCCGACGTGATGTGGGTAATGCAACAAATCCTCTTTATGAGCATGGATAAGCGCCTTGCAATATTTTTGCTCGACGAATCGGTGAACCGTAAGAGCGACGTTATATCTCTAACTCACGAGCAGATAGCAAAATATATGGGATCTGCCCGCGAGGTGGTATCGAGAATGTTGAAGTATTTTTCAAGCGAGGGGATGGTTGAGGTCTCGCGCGGCGGAATCAAGATACTTGATAAAAAGCGTCTTCGTGAGCTTACTCGCTGAAAAATTAATCCAAGAGCTGAAGTATTTGAGCCTTCGGACGTGCGCCCGCAGATTGATGCGCTACCTTGCCGTCCTTTAATACTACAAGCGTTGGAATACTGAATACGTTGAATTTCTCGGCAAGCTCGGGCTCGCTGTCAACGTTTATTTTTCCAACTATTATATCGTTGCGCTCCTCTGCGATTTCGTCGATTATCGGCGAGAGCATCTTGCAGGGGCCGCACCAGTTTGCGTAAAAATCTATAAGAACGGTTTTTTCGCTCGATTTTATTTCATCAAAATTGTTTTTGCCTATTACAATCGGTTTCATAATATATCTCCTTTTTGTGTTGTCTTTTGTTTACAGTTATAGTTTACCAAAAAAGTTAATTTTAAACTGTGATATAATCACACAAAAAAATATTTTTAAAAATATTTGTGAAATATGCATAAAAAATATGTTTGATATTTGTTGAGAAAATCAACTGAATGACAATCTTTAAAAAAAATTCACGAATTTTGTTTACAAATCGTAGAGAACGTGTTAAAATATTAACGAGTATTAGTTTTTTATTATCCGAGGAGGAAAAAGATAATGAACAACGAAAAATATCCAATAGTTGATAGCGTGGAAGCACTTAACGCGGCTATTCAGCGTGTTAAGGCGGCGCAGAAACTATTTGCAACCTACACTCAGGAAGAGGTTGACAAGATCTTTTTGGCGGCGGCAAGCGCTGCGGATAAGGCAAGAATTCCCCTTGCAAGAATGGCGGTCGAGGAAACCGGAATGGGAGTAGTCGAGGATAAGGTGATAAAGAATCACTATGCCGCAGAATATATATATAATGCATACAAGGATACTAAAACTTGCGGAATTATAGAAGAGGATAAGGCGTACGGCATTAAGAAGATAGCAGAGCCTATCGGCGTGATCGCGGCGGTAATTCCCACCACCAACCCTACGTCAACGGCAATCTTTAAGTGCTTGCTTGCCCTTAAAACCCGCAATGCTATTATAATTAGCCCTCACCCCAGAGCAAAGAACTCCACAATTGAGGCGGCAAAGCTTGTGCTTGAGGCGGCTGTTGCGGCAGGCGCTCCCGAGGGAATTATAGATTGGATCGACGTTCCTTCCTTGGAGATGACTAACACCGTTATGAAGGAATCGGATATCATTCTTGCAACGGGCGGCCCCGGAATGGTTAGAGCGGCTTATTCAAGCGGCAAGCCTGCAATAGGCGTTGGAGCAGGAAATACCCCCGCTATAATCGACGAAACCGCAGATATTCTTCTTGCTGTAAACTCTATCATTCACTCCAAGACCTT
>JAZLCC010000095.1:0-3641 GCA_045614065.1 Eubacteriales bacterium
GATCGAACGATGTTTTCATCGTTCGGGATCTCGGCGGAAAGATAGCAAAGCCTCATTAGAGATCCCGCTCCGCGCCCTCCCTTGGGTCGGGTTCGACTGCGAAAATCTCACACCGTGAGATTTTCTCCGCTCAGGATGACACGAATGAGGATTGTTTAGGCTTTCTATTGAAAATAATTAAATTTGCTCTTTTATTGTTGTGTGTGCTATGTTCGCACTCACTGAAAGCCTCCCCGCGGGGGGAGGTGGCAACCCGAGCGAACAAAATGTGAGCGAAGCGGTTGACGGAAGGGGGCGCGTGCACATAGAAGTTTTATCTTATTAAGAGCACAAAGTCCATTGTTGCGCTTACTCCTTCAGTCGCCTACGGCGCCAGCTCCCTCTCGGAGGGAGCCTATCGAATTTGTGCGAACATTATGCCAAAAGGTGATGCATTAAAAGGCTCGCCCTTTGGGAGAGCTGTCAGCGGAGCTGACTGAGAGGGGTAAAAGCAATAATTTTTTATGTTTCCCACCCTCGCCTCGCACACGCCCGCCACCTCCCTTAAAAGGGAGGCTCTAGTTACTTTCCACCACCACGGCAAGGGGCAATGCATTAAAAGGCTCGCCCTTCGGGAGAGCTGTCAGCGGAGCTGACTGAGAGGGATAAAAGCAATAATTTTTTATGTTTTTCGCCCCCGCCTCGCACACGCCCGCCACCTCCCTTAAAAGGAAGTCTTTAGTTACATTTTCAACTTTCCATTTTCCGTTTTCCATTTTTATCAAATTCCCTTGCAATTCAAATTAAAGAGTGATATAATTATTATGTATATGATTTTTAACGGAGCTATATGATCAATATGACAATTTTTGACAAAATTCGTGAAAATAATAAAATAATCGCGTTTTTAGTCAGATTGCAGAACTCCTCTTTTTATCCGATATTTTTTGCAATTATATGCGCAATATCGGGCGTTTGCGGAAAGGAGGTATACCTACCCTGCATCTGGTTTTTAACACTCACCGTAGTATTTGCGGGGCTCTTTACCGATGATTTTAAGGTATTCCTCGTGCCCGCACTCCTGCTTTACTATTCGATAGGCTTTGACGTCGATCCCGACTACTACACAAGGTATATTCAAGAGGCCGAAACACCGCCCTTCGATCAATCAAGCATTTATCATTTTGCTATTTGCGTAGTCCTTATTCTCGGAGTGCTTGTTTACCGAATAATCACCTCGGGCCTACTCAAGGACATAGTTGCCAAAAAGGGACTTTTCTTCTGGGGAATTATTGCAATCAACGTTTCCCTTCTTTTAAACGGACTTTTCAGCCCTCATTGGAAGCCTATAAATCTCCTTTACGGAGCGCTTATGGGAGCAGGACTTTTAGTCTTTTACTGTTTGTTTTTAGTCTTTCTTTCACACTCGAAAAACGTCATATCCTATGCCTGCAAAACTCTTGTTTGCGCAGGCGGCATAGTGGTTATTCAAACCTTGGTTCTTGCCATAAGGCTTTATATGGCAGATTTCCTTTGGTTGGTTACAAGCGACGGTCGAGTGCTTGGTCTTAACCGAAATTTGTTTAGCCTTGCATG
This sequence comes from Eubacteriales bacterium, assembly GCA_045614065.1. Lineage (GTDB taxonomy): Bacteria > Bacillota > Clostridia > Oscillospirales > CAG-272 > HGM12713. Next base: position 1,576 of record JAZLCC010000095.1, read on the forward strand.
GGGCGTTCCCACAATAACGGGAGCCGTTATTGCAATGTCAATTCCCGCAGCGCTCTACCTTGCCTATAAGGGAAGATATCCCTTTATCTCTTGCTCGGCGGCGTGCGTGCTTCTTGCAACGTCGTTTTTCGTAGGCTCACGCTCCTCTCTTGCAGTTGGCGCATTGGCGTTCGTTATAGGCTTGATAATTTGTTGCTTTAAGAACAAAAATAAACGCCACAACAGAATTTTCACGCTCTCTCTCCTTTCTATCGGCATAGTAGGCGTGCTTGTCCTGCTTTTTGCCTCGGGCGACCCTATGGCAATGCTGCGGAAGATAGCTGACACTCTTCGCTTTAACTTTATTTTTGATAGCGATATAACCTTTAGAGATATATTCGACGAGCGAACCGATATTTGGCTCGGCGGCCTTCGCGACTTCCTCTCTGCTCCTATATTCGGAGTGGGATTCTCGGTAGGACGCGACGTTTCTCATATGGAGAGCTACAACGTCTTCGATATTATGTATCATAACGTAATTATTGAATTTTTAGGCTCAACGGGTATCGTTGGTATACTCGCATTCCTCTTCCATTTGAAGCACGGAATCGAGCTTATGTTCAGAAAATTCTCGTGGGATAGAATTATCGTTCTTATGATACCGATACTCATTCTCTTGATGTCGTTGCTCGATAATTTCTTCTTCTACCCCAATTTTGCAATAGTCTATGCGGTATTTCTTGCTTGCGCAGAGCTTATGCTTGAGGACTCGCGCAGAAAGGCTCTTTCAAGAATCAACAAGGTAAAAAAGGGAGAAAAGCCCCGTGTGCTCTTCCCTTATATCGAGGCGGGCAAGGGTCATATCGTACCCACAAAAACCGTATGCGAGATATTCAAAAAGAAATACGGCGACAAGGTCTGCGTTATAGAATCGAATTTCTTTACCGAAACGGGCGATTCGGATATGCAAAAGACCGAAAAGCTCTTTAAAAAGACGGTCGAAAACCAAAACCGTTCACCTATTTTAGGCGTTCTTTGCAAGATAGGCAACGCCATTGGCGGAAATGCATTTGCACTCTACTTTCTTCTCTCGCTCTCGATAAGCGGCAGAAAGACAAATCCTCTTGCAGTAAAGCACATCGAGGAGCTTGACGCCAACGTTATCTATACCGCTCACTGGTCTATCCCCTACTACGTTAACCAAATGAAGGGAAATCACCCCTACACGATATCATTCTGCCCCGATGTTCTCTCAAACGGAGCCTTTGACGTTGACAGCAATAATTTTCTTATTTCCAACTCAATAGGCTACAAAAAAGCTATGCGCTACCGTATGTATGCAGGCGGAAACATCACTCAGGTTCCCTTTCCGATCCGTCCCGATATAAACACCTATCGCAACCCTCAAAAAAAGGCCGAGCTTCGTGAAAAGCTTGGTATAAAGAACAACGAATTTGTTGTTACTCTCTGCGACGGCGGCTACGGTATGGCTCGTCTTGAAAAGACGGTTCGCTATCTCCTCGCATTTAACGAGCCTATGACAATTATTGCGCTCTGCGGAATGAATAAGGAGCTTCACAAAAAGCTCTCATCTCTTTCCACCCCGAGCAATATTCGTCTTATCTCGGTAGGATTTACCGATAAGGTTCTTGAATATATCTCAATTGCCGACCTCTTCGTTGGCAAGAGCGGAGCAAACTCTATGGCAGAGCCCGCCGCTCTCGGTGTTCCGATAATCGTTACTAAATGCATCACCTATATTGAGCGCAGTATTAAGAATTTCTACGTGCACACCCTAAAGGGCGGTCTGTATATTCCGTCCTCTCGCCATGCGGCTAAGAAGATAGTTTTCTTCTCCAAAAACCGCTCCGAGCTCGAAAAATATCACCTCAATCTCATATCTAACCCCATAGCATCCTATGATGCCGAGGCTACCGCCGACCTTATCTGGCAACGCGTCCTCGAGATTAGCGAATGACGGATTTTTTGTGTTTTGCTACCTTTTTTGAGTTATTTGCTACCTTTTTTGAAAAAAAGGTAGCGCCAAAAAACTTCCAACGGGAAGTTTTTAGCGCACATTTTCGCTC
>JAZLCC010000096.1:0-3865 GCA_045614065.1 Eubacteriales bacterium
GGCGCCGAGATCGTCGGTAACGGTCAAGCCGTTGTAAGCCGTACTCCCCATATTGCTCAGCGTGATCGCGTAAACGACCTCGCTTCCCTCGGTATAAGTGGAAGTTACAGCATTTTTAACAATCGTAAGTCCGGAAAGAAGCTCCGCTTCGGTGGTGTTGGAATTGACAACGTTTCCACCGTACGAAAGAGTTGCCTGATTATAAAAAGTGGCCATTTGAACCTCCTTATTCGGTGCTTTTCGCACCAATAACAGTATATGAAAGGCGATGCCCGAATGAGCATCGCCTCGCCTTTCATTCTTTTTGCAATAATAAACGGATATGCAAGAAAAATGATGACGTATGCCGCTATCATTAAGGCGGCATGCAGAGAATATCCCGATGATGCAAGCATCAAAAAGCTTCAAGTGAATATGGCAAATATCCGAAAGAAGTTCGGCGCTTATCCCGGCGAGGTAAGCTATATTGCAAACGAGCTCGGTGTTGGATACAGAATGAATCGTTAACCTAAAATGCGACAGGTGATAGTAAAATATCATGCTGTCGCATTTTGTCTTTACCGCCCCTTTGCTAAAGATATGATATTATGTAGTATAATGGGCGAAAACAGGTTATCTACCGTCCGTATATCCTAAAGGAGAACGTTTATGTTAACAGGAAGTGATATCTTACAGCTTATCGGAAGTCTTATCTGGCTTCTCGCAGGCGTCGGAGTGTTTATCGTAGGTATGAACTTTATGAGCGATGCGCTTGAAAAGAGCGCGGGCAGCGGAATAAAGAGAATGCTTGAAAAGATCAGCAACAACCGATTTTCAGGTGTTGGAATCGGCGCGGGTGTTACTGCAATTATCCAAAGCTCGTCTGCCACGTCGGTTATGGTCATCGGTCTTGTAAATGCAGGCGTTATGACGCTTATGCAAGCAACGCCGATCATTATGGGTGCAAATATCGGCACGACGATCACGGGTGTGCTTGTTGCCCTTAAAAACGATTATTTCAATATGCTTATGTATCTCTTCGCTTTTGCAGGAGTTATGATGGGCTTTTTCAAAAACGAAAAAATCAAAATTGCGGGCCTGCTTTGCTCGGGTCTCGGTCTGATATTCGTCGGACTTAACGTAATGAGCAGCGAGCAGGCATTCGGCAACCCGCTCGTTGAAGATCTGTTTACCAACGTATTCAAAACTATTGATTTTCCCCTTCTCTTGATATTGGTCGGTGTTATTTTCACCGCATTGATCCAAAGCTCGTCTGCGGCAACCGGTGTCGTTATCACGATGGTTGGTACAGGTGTACTTCCGCTTGAGCTTGCGCTGTTTATCGTTCTTGGCGCAAACATCGGTACTTGCGTAACCGCTTTACTTGCATCGGTCGGTGCGAACGCCAATTCCAAGAGAGTTGCGCTCATACACTTTACGTTTAACGTGATCGGTACGGTATTGTTCACGGCACTGATCTGGATATTCAAAGAGCCTGCCGTGAATTTGCTTGTATCTATGTTCCCAGGAAGCGATCCTATGTCGCTTCAGATGCGCGTATCGGTATTCCACGTTATCTTCAACGTTACTACCACGCTCTTACTTCTCCCATTCGTTAAGCAGTTAGTTAAGTATTCCTGCCTTGTTATCAAGGAAAAGAAGGACACTGCGGAAGCACTCACGCTCAAATACGTGGACGATAGACTGCTTACCACGCCTCCTATCGCTTTGATGCAGGTCAAAAAGGAAATGGAGCATATGCTCAGCTTGGTTGAGGAAAATGCCATACACGCCTTTGTTGCAATGGATAAGGCTTCGTCCGAGTACGATGCGCGTATACGAAATAACGAGGAAATTATTGATTTCACAAACGGTGCTATTACGAAATTTCTTATCAAGCTATCGGCGACCGCTTCTCAAAGTGACGAGAGAGTTATCGGCTCGTATTTCCACGTGCTTAACGACCTTGAACGAATTGGTGACCATGCTGAGAACTTTCATGAGATCGGTATGGAAATGATCGAAAAACGGATCAGCTTTTCGAAAAAGGCTCAAAGCGAGATCTTATCTATGCGTGAGAGTATTATGCAAATGTTCTATATTGCAAAAGATGCATTTGAAAATCTCAACAAGGAGCAGCTGCCCGTCCTTGCAAAATTGGAGGATGGTGTGGACGTCAAGAAAAAGACTCTTATCGCCAGCCACTTTGCAAGACTTGCCGAGGGAAACTGCAATATTGACGTAAGCCCTTATTACTCCTCCGTCGTAGTAGGACTTGAGCGTGTAGCCGACCATCTCGTTAACGTCGGATACAGTATTATAAATCCGATAGGCTCGGAAAAAGAAAATTGAAAGGAATAACGTAATTATGTATATCGCTTTAGCTTTATTTACAGTAACCTATGTGTTGATGCTTATATTCAGCAAGTACAGACCTTATATCGCACTTGCTTCGGGACTTATATTTATCGTGACGGGAATGCTCCCGCTCTCAAGCGTTCTGGAAACTATTGATTTCAATGTTCTGCTTATGATCGCGGGAACGATGGGAATCGTTTCACTCTTTATAGAAAGCAAAATGCCTGAGCTGCTTGCCGACTTAATAATGGAAAAAGTCCCGAACGTAAAGTGGGCGGCTGTTGCAATGGCGCTCTTTGCGGGTATTATTTCCGCATTCGTTGATAACGTTGCGACCGTTCTTATGATTGCTCCCGTTGCTCTTGAAATTTGCAAGAAGCTCAAAACCAATCCCGTTCCGTTCATTATAGCAATTGCGGTATCCTCTAATTTGCAAGGTGCAGCAACCCTCGTTGGCGATACCACCGCGATTATGCTTGGATCGGCACTTGATATGAGTTTTACCGACTTCTTCTGGTATAAGGGCAAACCCGGTATGTTCTTTGCAGTAGAACTTGGCGCAGTATTGTCGGCACTGATTATTGCCTTCTTGTTCAGAAAGGAAAAGGCTGAAATCCCCAAAACAGCAGAGCGCACGAAAGTAACGGATTACGTTCCCTCCGTTCTGTTGCTTGGCACGATTCTCCTTCTTATAGGCGCATCCTTTATTCCCAATAAGCCCGACATAACAAACGGACTTATTTGTTGCGGATTGTTGCTGATAGGACTTGTTTACAGCCTTATTCGCAAAAAGAACGTGTCTGCAATCGTTACTCCCTTAAAGGAGATCGATTTTCAGACGATCGGGCTGCTGCTTGGACTCTTTATTATGATCGGGGGCATCTCCGAGCAGGGCGTCATTGATGCTGCCGCAGGACTCCTTGCAAAAGCAGGCGGCGGAAACGTATTTCTTCTTTACACGGTTATCGTTTGGGCATCCGTACTTATTTCGGCATTCATAGACAATATTCCCTACGTTGCGACTATGATACCCGTTATCGCAGGAATTGCATCGGCGTTAAACATTGATCCGACCGTCCTTTATTTCGGACTTCTTTCGGGTGCAACTCTCGGAGGAAACTGCACGCCGATAGGTGCTTCGGCAAACATCACTGGTATCGGTATTCTTCGCAAAGAGGGATACACCGTTAAAAATTCCGATTTCTTCAAAATAGGTATTCCCTTCACTCTTGCAGCTATCATACCTGCGTATATCTATTTGTGGTTTGTATTCGGTTGATAAAAAAGAAAAAGCACCCGGACGGGTGCTTTTTCTTTTGGGGGGATATGCTGCTCGGGGGAAATTTGCAGTTCTCGTTCCGCTTTGTTTGAAAGTGTGCTAATTGCTCCTCGCGACGCAGATACGCTACGCGTATGCGAACCCTGCGACATTCGTCGCTGGGTTAGAATCCTCTCCCTGTGAAAATAAATGAACGGTCGGAAAAATCCGACCGTTTATTTATTGGCGCAGAGGGAGGGATTCGATTCT
>JAZLCC010000097.1:0-4184 GCA_045614065.1 Eubacteriales bacterium
CTTGATATGGTATCAAAATATATAGGAGCGCATTCCGATGACGGACTCATCAAGCTCTCTCGATTTGGAGGAGCAGAATGGGGCAGAGCCAAGGCAAAGGCTAAGGCGGCGGTAAAGGATATCGCAAAGGACCTTATCTTGCTTTATGCCGAGAGAGAAAGACGAGAGGGCTATGCCTTCCCACCCGACGATGCCTCACAGCTTGAGTTTGATTCTTCGTTTGAATTTGACGAGACCGAAGGACAGCTTATTGCAATTGAGGACGTAAAGAAGGATATGGAAAGACCCCGTCCTATGGATAGACTTCTTTGCGGAGACGTAGGATTTGGTAAGACCGAGGTCGCTATGCGCGCGGCGTACAAGGCGGTGCTTGGCGGAAAGCAGGTTGCTATACTTGTTCCGACGACGATACTTGCGCTTCAACATTTTCAAACCTTTGTAAGCCGAATGAGAGCCTTTGGTGTTAGCGTTGATATGATATCTCGCTTTCGCACTCCAAAGCAGCAGGCGCACTCGCTGCGCAAGCTTAAGCGCGGAGAGACCGATATCATAATCGGAACGCACAGGCTTATAGGCAAGGATATAGAGTTTAAGGCTCTCGGACTTTTAATAGTTGACGAGGAGCAACGCTTTGGCGTTTCTCAAAAGGAAAAGCTTAAGCAACTTGCAATGAACATTGACGTTTTAACTCTTACCGCAACGCCAATACCGAGAACGCTCAATATGGCGATGAGCGGTATACGTGATATCTCGGTTCTTGATGAAGCACCCGGAGATAGACTTCCTGTGCAAACCTACGTTCTCGATCACGATGAGCTTATAATAATGGAAGCTATTCGCAGAGAGCTTCGCAGAGGCGGTCAGGTCTTTTACTTGTATAATTTTGTAGAGAGCATTGATAGCTGCGCCGCAAAAATAGCAAAAGCCATTCCCGAGGCAAGAATAACTATTGCCCACGGACGAATGGATAAGGAAGAGCTTGAGGACATCTGGAGTGATATGATAGCGGGAAATATAGATATTCTCGTATCTACCACGATAATCGAGACGGGTATAGACGTTCCTATGGCTAATACTCTCATAGTAGAAAATGCGCATAGATTCGGACTATCTCAGCTCCATCAGCTAAGAGGTAGAGTAGGGCGCTCATCGCGCCGTGCGTATGCATATTTCACCTTCCCAAAGGATAGGGCAATCAGTGAGATAGCAACTAAGCGTCTTGAAGCAATAAGAGATTATGCCGAGTTTGGCGCAGGATTTAAGATTGCTATTCGAGACCTTGAAATTCGAGGCGCAGGCAATCTTCTCGGTGCAGAACAGCACGGACATCTTGATGCCGTTGGTTACGAGCTTTATATAAAGCTTCTTAACGAGGCGGTGCTTGAGGAAAAGGGTGTTGAGATACCCAAGGTTGAGGACTGTACGCTCTCGCTCAAGTGCGATGCTTATATTTCGGAAAGGTACGTTCCGTATGCAACGCAGAGAATCGGACTTTACAAGCGTATTGCTATGATAGAGACCGAAGAGGATGAAAATGATATAATCGACGAGCTTATCGACCGCTTTGGAGATCCGCCAAAGCCTACGCTTGATCTTTTAAAGGTCTCACTTTTGAGAAGTGCGGCTATGAAATGCGGTGTGTCGAGTATAGTTGAAGAGGCGAGCGAGATAAGAATATATCTTTCAAAATTCGAGTATGACGTGTGGTCCGAGCTTTTGGATGGACCGATACTCAAAAATCGTTCTATGCTCATAGCGGCTGAAACGCCGAATATATTAATAAGAAAGAAGAGCGGAGAAAATTCTCTAAAGCTTCTTTCAACGCTTTTTAACGAATTTATCAATATACGCGAGCTTCTCTCGAATGATAATTGATAATTAATCCCTCTGAAAGGAATTTTAAAAAATGGGAATAAGAAAAATATTAAAGTATTCACTTTGTCTTGTGTTGTCTCTCACAATGCTTGTTTCTGCATTTACGGGATGCTCAAATCAAGGTAAGCCCTTGCTCACTCTTGATGATCAAAGCATATCGGTAAATCTTTTTAAGCTTTATCTTTCGAGAATGAAGGGAATTCTTTGCTCAACAGCTTATTTCGGTGAGAGCGCAAAGTCGGATGATTTTTGGGAGACTTGGATAGATATTTACGATAAGACAACGTATAATACCTATTACACCGATATGGTTCTTGACAACTCAAAGACGACTCTTGCCGTGTTAAAGGCGTTTGAGGATCGTGGACTCACTCTTCCGCAATCTTATATCGATGAGATAGACGGTGAAATAAATGAAATGATAATAAACGAGGCAAACGGCTCAAAGACCGCATTTAATGCAATTCTTGCAAACTTTGGCGCAAACTACGATGTGCTTCGTGAGGCGTATATTATAGAGGCAAAGACCGCTTATCTTCGTGATGACCTCTTCGGTGTTAACGGAAGCAAGGTCGGAGCAAATATAATAGACGATTATTATAAGGATAATTACGCAAGATTCAAGCAGATATTCCTTTATACCTATGAGTTCGTTTACGATGAGGACTCAAACGGTGATCTGATATATTATCGAAACGATAATTCAAGAATATCCTATGACACCACAAAGACCGCCAAGGTTCGTGATGACGGAAGCTTTGTAACCGATAAGAACGGAGATACGATATACGTTTACACCGATTCCGACGGAAAAGAGAGGATCGCTTATAAAAAAGAGGATGCAAGCACAAAGCAGAGATTTGATTCAAGCGGTGAGCCGATAATAAAATATTACGAGGCAAATTCTGCCGAGATGAAGATAGTTAATTCCGATGCCGATGCAATTCTTGCAGAGACGAAAACCGGAGATTACAGCGGATTTGACGCTCTTGTTGGCGAGTATAACCAAGAGGACGGCTCTAAGGATTATCCAAACGGATATTACGTATCGGAAACAACAAGCTACGAGGCTATCGAGGTTATCGATGCTGTGTTTGATATGAAGGTTGGAGAGGTGCGTAAGATACAGTCGGATTACGGAATCCATATCGTTATGCGCTACGAGCTTGAAGAGAAAGCATATACGTTTGAAGAAAATGAGGATCTCTTTATAAGCACAAAAACGGGAACCTACGTTTTTATGAGCGAGCTTATTGACGAGCTCCTTTACGAGTACGTAAAGGAATATAAAGATCAGATAACCGTAGATGAGAAGCTTCTTAAAACCGCGGATATTAAGAGCGCAAATCCAAATTATTATTATTAAAAAAACTATTGACAAAGCAGATAAAAGGTGTTATAATACCAAATGTAAACCGCATAGAGATCGGGGGTGCCTATTATGGCTGAGATGGCGAGTGCCGAACCCTTTAACCTGATACGGATAATGCCGGCGTAGGGAGATTGATTCAAATTTAGTGGCTGCAGATGCTGAAGATGATAAATTTGACCGCACGGAGATTTCGTGCGGTCTTTTAAATTTTTTATCTTTAGGAGGTTTGATATATGAATCAAACAAAAAACAAAAAAACAAGAATGATAGCCGAGGGTGCTGTTATGATAGCCTTGGCAACGGTTTTGAGTTTCATACAAATAGTAAAGTTTCCATGGGGCGGGGCAATAACGGTTTTGTCAATGCTTCCAATAGTATTTTTTTCTTTGAAATATGGGGTGAAATATGGACTTTGCATTTCATTTGTTTATTCACTTGTACAGCTTGCACAAGGTATAATTGATGGACTTTTTGGTTGGGGACTCACTCCAATAGCGCTTGTTGCGTGTATTTTCATTGATTATATAGCAGCATTTGCAGTGCTTGGAATCGCAGGAATATTCGGTAATAAAAAGCTATATGCGATAATTTGCGGAACAGTTTTTGCGCTCTTATCTCGATTTGTATTTCATTATGTGAGCGGAGTATTTATATTTAAATCGTTTGGCGAGCTTTGGAATGGCTTTTCATCGGAAAGTCCGTATATTTACAGTTTACTTTATAACGGAGCTTATATGTTGCCTGAAATAATATTTACAACTATCGGAGCAATAATTTTGCTTAAGACTCCGGCAATAAGAAGATTGCTGTTTGGAAGAGAAGAAAAGTAATCTTGACAAAAAAAGCGGGATATGATATAATCATATTCGAACTTTGCTAAACGGTCGCGCGGTATGTTGCCGAAAGGTATTACCGTGAGGAAAGTCCGGGCTTCATA
>JAZLCC010000098.1:0-13736 GCA_045614065.1 Eubacteriales bacterium
TATTTTTTAAAATTATATCACTTTTTTTATAAAATGTCAATACTGTCGATATCCCCAGAGGTCTTAGCAATATAATCCTTAAGATTTGTAAAGTCTTCTCCACAAAATCTTATCAAAAGTCCATCGCTCTTTTGATATTTATTATTGATTATAGCAAACTGTTTTTCCGCCTCAAGCGAAATTATCGAATATATTGCGGCGCCAACGGGAGCATTGCCGAAATCATTATTTTTTATCTCAACGTATCCACCGTCGGTCGCTCTATCCATACGCCATAAAAACACGTGATGTCCCATTGGCAATGGCCATATTTCCGATTTTCTCGACAATTCCTCGCCAAGCATTGCAAATCCGCATCCCGCGTTTTTGCAGAGGTTATCGTTAAAATAAAAGCCCCTCGCTACTATATCGCGAAGCTCAAGCGCCGCCATTCCGTAGGTATCAAAAATATTATTACGGCAGATAAAATTCGTTGCAGGCAAAAGGAGCTCTCCCTCGCCTTGATGCGTAACGCAGGAATCGTAAATACGTTCAAATGAGCAATCCTCAACAACTACGTTTTCTGCATAATTCCAAAATTCAACGGCATTTCCAAAGCGTATCTTAAGATCGCTGTTCCAAGCGCATCCGCCAATATTTTCAAATCTGCATCTACGCACAGTTACGTTTTTCCCTGCGCCCGCAAGCGCATGAACACCACTGTTTTTAAAGCAAATATCCTCTATTACAATATTACTGCAAATAACTCCGAGCACTCGCTTGCCGTATGGCATACACTCTATGCTCTTATATCTTTTTGCGGGATTTTCCTTTGAGTAAAACAACAATCTTTGCTCGGAATAATTACGTCTGCGTTGTTCTCCGTCAGCAAAACGGCTGTCAAAAAAGTCGCCCTCAGAGCAAAGCTCGTCCTCGCTCCAACGAAGAGTTGCACTGCACTCTCCGTCAAGCAGAAAATTTCCAACGTCGCCGTCTATGCTTTTTGTGCAAACCCAAACGTTCTCTCGCTCGGTCTTTTTCCAAATCTCCTCGCAAGAAAGGTCCTCGGAGCCGTAAAACACGGGGGCGTCGCCCTCACCGTAGGCTCCGTAGCAAATGGGAAGCCCCTCTTCTCCGCCAACGATATTCAATCTTCCCTTATGCGACGTTCCGCACTTAAAAAGCACGGTATCTCCCGCTAATGGCTTGATAGACTCTTGGCTTTTTTTCGCCTCATTTGGCGAAAGGCCGCTGTTTTGATCGCTACCCGATAAGAAATCTATATAATAAGTTGCCATAATTACTCCATAAATTGTAAAGAATAACCCCTATTATAAAAGCTTGATAGCTTATTTCTTTTCAAATATTCTCGCTACCTCGGAGAGAAGATCGCGTATCGGCAAATGCTGGGGGCATATCTGCTCGCACTTACCACACTTGATGCAATCGCTTGCCTTTGCGTTGTTCTTTGTGTGTATGCTGTAATAATAGCTTGAATTCCAATCGTTAAACGCCGTCTTATCATTCATACAAGCGAAAAGCGTAGGAATTTCTATCTGCTTCGGGCAGACCTCCATACAATATCTGCACGCCGTGCAGGATATCTGCTTTTGAAGCTTGAATATATCGCAAACCTTCCATACCGCAGAATACTCCTCCTCGGTAAGAGGCTTAAAATCCTCCATATAGCTCAAATTATCAAGCATCATATCCATATTGCCCATACCCGAGAGCACCATAAATACGCCCTCGTAGCTTGCCGCAAAGCGGATAGCGTAGCTTGCGTAGGAGCCGCCGCCCAAGCTATCAAATACAGCCTTTGCCGCCTCGGGAAGCTTTACAAGGCTTCCGCCCTTTACAGGCTCCATTATGATTATCGGCTTACCGAACTTACGGCATACCTCGTAGACCTTGCGTCCCTGAACCGATGCATCCTCATAATCAACGTAATTAAACTGTATCTGCACTACCTCGATTTCGGGATATGCGGTGAGTATCTCCTCCAAAACCTCGGCTTTATCGTGGAAGGAAAGTCCAAAATGCTTTATCTTTCCCTCTTTTTTAAGCTCGATAGCCGTCTCATAGGCACGGCACTGCTTGTATTTTTCAAAAAGTCTTTTATCCTGTGCGTGCATAAGATAAAAGTCAAAATATTCAACTCCGCAACGCTCAAGCTGCTTTTCAAATAAGGGGCGAATCTCCTCCTCGGTTTTAAAATAGCTTGAGGAAAGCTTGTTTGTGAGCAAGTAGCTCTCACGCGGATAGCGAGACGTCAAGCATCTGCGAAGAGCAGTTTCGCTAAGTCCGTTATGGTATCCGTGAGCGGTATCAAAATAATTAAATCCACGTTCTATAAAAGTGTCTATCATTCTGCAAAATTCAGAGTCGTCGATCTCCTCCCCTATCATTGGCAGACGCATACAACCAAAGCCGAAATTCTTTTTAACCTCGTCAAAAGTTTTCATAAAATTCCTCCTTAAAAATTCCAAAAAACAATTGATATTTTTATTAAATTATACTATACTATTATTGTATTGTCAAGAACAATACGCCCAAACGACACAAAAGGATAACAAAAAAATGAAAATTGCATTCTTTGACACCAAGTCATACGACAAAACCGCATTTGACGCTTATGCCGAAAAAAACGGCGTGCGCATTAAATATTTTGAAACCAAGCTCACCGAGGACACGGCGCCTCTTGCCTCAGGCTTTGATTGCGTTTGCGTTTTTGTAAACGATACGGTAAACGCCGAGGTCATAGATATTCTCTGCTCTTTGGGAGTAAAGCTTATTGCTCTTCGTTGCGCAGGCTTTAACAACGTAGACGTAAAGCACGCAATGGGAAAAATATGCGTTGTACGAGTTCCCGCATACTCGCCCTACGCCGTAGCCGAGCACACGATTGCGCTCCTGCTTACCTCGGTACGCCGCACTCATAAGGCGTATATTCGCTCAAAGGAATTTAACTTTAGCTTAAACGGTCTTACGGGCTTTGATCTTCACGGAAAAACCGTTGGAGTTATAGGCACGGGACGAATTGGCGGAGCCTTTATAGATATCTGCAAGGGCTTTGGAATGAACGTGCTTGCCTATGACAAATACCCGTCATTGGATATTTGCTCGGATAACGTGCGATACGTTTCTCTCGACGAGCTTTTTAAAAGCAGTGATATAATATCGCTTCACTGTCCGCTCACCGAGGAGACCTACCACGTTATAGACGAGGAAACGATAAAAAAATGCAAGGACGGCTTTGTTTTGATAAACACGTCAAGAGGAGCTCTCGTTGATTCCGATGCTCTGCTTGACGGCATAAAATCACGCAAGGTCGGCGCCGCGTGTCTTGACGTTTACGAGGAAGAATCCGACGTGTTTTTCGAGGATAACTCGGGTCATATTATGGAAGATGACACTCTTGCGCGACTTATTACAATGCCTAACGTAATAGTTACCTCGCACCAAGCCTTTCTGACCGAGGAAGCGCTCTCAAATATAGCAGAGGTTACTATCTCAAACGTAGTTGAATTCTTCCAAAACGGAGAATGTCAAAACAAGGTGTGAGAAACACCTTGATAAATTTTAAAATTTTAACGGATCAAGAAAGGAGTTTGTTATGAAAAAATACGTATGCGAGCTTTGCGGATGGGAATACGACGAAAGCGAAGGATGCCCCGAGCAGGGTATCGCTCCCGGCACGAAATTCGAGGACCTTCCCGATGATTTCGAGTGCCTTCTCTGCGGAGTAGATAAGTCTAACTTTGTTGAAGCTTGATTTTAAATCAAAAAAACAACATAAAGCACGCCTGAAGTCTAAAAAGACGATGGAGCGTGCTTTTATTTTGATATTTATGTATTTTTGATATATTATTATTGTCATAAATATTATTATGTGATAAAATATAATAAATATATTTAAATTCTAAGGAGACGTCCTATGAAAATAAAAAAATTATTAACTCGTTTGTTGTCTATAGCTTTGATTTCTGCCGCATCGACCTCTCTTTGCGCATTTCCCACAAATGCAGAAACAAATGATATAAAGAACGATGACTTGGCATCGCAAGCAATTACCTTAAATCAGGCTGCCTCGTCCGATGCAACCGTGTATAGCATAGATGTTATTTGGACAGACGTATGTTTCAAATATACCCCCGGAAGCCAGACCTGGGACCCCTCAACTCACACCTATATTACAACAGGTGAATCTAAGTGGGATGATAACTCGGCATCGGTAACTGTTGCTAACCACTCTAACACAAGCATTGGAGTAAAGGTTGATTTTGAGCAAAGCTCACCGCAAAACGGAAGCGCTACCGTTACGGTAAACGATCCGCAGTTCACACTTGATAGCGCTACGAGCTCCTCAACGTTGGATATTCCCTCAAAGGTAACAACTCTTACCGCATCGGGAACTCCCACAAGCAACGCCTCCATAGGCAAGGTAAAGGTTACCATAAACTAATAACGATTTTACAATTGACCATCTTGATAATATTCAAGATGGTCAATTTCAAGTAAAAATAAAAATCAAAAGCATTTTAATAAATCGAAAGGAAAAAATCTATGGAATACGTGCTTCAAGCCTCAGGGCTCACAAAAAGCTACCGTAAGGATCGCGTGCTAAGCGGTGTTTCAATGAACATCCAGCGTGGCGATATTTACGGATTCGTAGGCGAAAACGGTTCGGGTAAAACAACCGTTATTCGTATTATCACAGGTCTTATTCATGCCGATAGCGGTGAATTTACGCTTTTTGGCACAAAAAACACCGACAAAGCAATACTTAAGGCTCGCTCTCGCATGGGCGCAATCGTTGAATCTCCCTCGATATATCTTAATATGTCTGCAAAGGAAAATCTACTTTTGCAAAGTCGCATTCTCGGCATAAATAACGAGAATAAATGCAAAGAGATACTTAACACGGTAGGTCTTGGTAGCCTTTGGGATAACAAAAAGGCTTCGGGAAATTTCTCGCTCGGTATGCGTCAACGTCTTGGAATTGCGATGGCTCTTATCGGCGACCCCGAATTTATCATTCTTGACGAGCCGATGAACGGTCTTGACCCTGCGGGTATCGTTGAGATACGTGAGCTTATACTCCACCTCAACCGCGACAAGGGAATTACCTTCCTTATCTCCTCGCACATTTTGACCGAGCTTGCTCTTGTTGCAACAAGATACGGAATTATATCTCGCGGCAGACTTATGCAGGAAATATCCGCTGTTGAGCTTGAGCGAGTTTGCTCGCACAACACGGTTATCAAGACAACCAAGCGCGATGCGCTCGTTTCTCTTCTCTCCTCTGATTTTGGTAAAGACATTATGGAAGTACTTGACGACGGCGTTTGCATCAACGGAGATATAAATCTTAATGCCGTGCTTGGTAAAATCATCGATGCAAAAATTCCGATAACTGCGGTAAACACACACCGATCAAGCATTGAGGAATACTATCTTTCTATGATGGGAGGTAACAAAAATGCTTAATTTATATATTACAGACCTTAAAAAAATCATAAAGGATAAGCTCTTTTTGGTTACCTGCATTCTCGCCGCAATATTGGCAATCGGCAACCCGCTTACCTATAAGCTTCTTTTCGAGGCTCTCGGCGTAGGAGAATTATTGGGAGATCTTATGAGTGCGAAATCACTCTTCTTCTCTTCCTTTTCTCCCGCCAACAATATCGGAATGATAATGCCTATACTTATTGCAATTATAGTTTGCAAGGACTTTAGCCAAGGAACGGTTCGCAACAAGATAATAAGCGGTAAATCAAGAACGACGATATTCATCTCGCATTTTCTCTCCGCCGCAACAATTATGTGCGCAATCATGCTTATTCAGGGCGTGCTTACGCTCGGCGTATCGCTCTTATTCTTCGGTTATCAGTCTGAACCGTTTACCGCCTACGATTTCGGATATTTGCTTATCTCTCTCGTATTTGAAATGGTAGTCTACTGTGCGCTAGCCGCTATTATTACCTATATAGCAACCATCTCAAAGAATATGGGTGTTTGCATTATTCTCTATCTTGCAATATCCTTTGGCGCATCTATCATAGGCACGATACTCCAGCTTGCAGGCGCATTCGTTGAGCCCGAAACAACAAAATATTATGTGATTGAGTTTATAAACTCACTTAATTTCTACGTTTCGTCTGCATCGGTTGGCGCAGGCTCGACCTATACCGCAAAAGAGGTTCTCTACATTTTGATGGGACCCGCAATCTTCGGTGTTGGCAGTGCTCTCGTTGGCATTTGTATGTTTAGAAAGAAAGATTTGAAGTAATAATTGAACAAAAAACAAGCCGCTTTGAAATTCAAAGCGGCTTGTTTGTTATTTATTGTGTGTTTTTGTTCTGCGCTAAATCTTACTGAGCAGCATCAACGATAGCTGCAAACTTCTTTGCTACGAGAGATGCACCACCAATGAGTCCACCGTCAACGTTAACCTTAGAAAGAAGCTCTGCAGCGTTTGCATCGTTCATAGAACCACCGTACTGAACGGTAACGGTCTCTGCAACGTCTGCACCATAAACCTCAGCGATAGCTGCGCGAACGTAGCCATTGCCCTCGTCTGCCTGATCTGCGGTTGCGGTTACACCCGTACCGATTGCCCAAACGGGCTCGTATGCTACAATAACGTTCTTAAGCTGCTCTGCACTTACGTTGGTAAGAGCCATCTTGGTCTGGAACTTAAGAAGAGTCTCGGTGTAACCAAGCTCTCTCTGCTCAAGGGTCTCGCCTACACAAACGATAGCCTTAAGACCTGCGTTAAGAGCTGCAAGAGTGCGAAGGTTTACAGTCTGGTCGGTCTCGCCAAAATACTGACGTCTTTCGCTATGAGCGATAACTACGTACTCAACGCCTGCCTCACAAAGCATCTCTGGGGAGATCTCGCCCGTGTATGCGCCCGACGCCTTGAAGTGTACGTTCTCTGCACCGATCTTTATGTTAGAGCCCTTTGCAGCCTCGATAGCTGCGGGAATGTCTATTGCGGGAACGCAAAGCACTACGTCGCAAGCATCCTTACCTGCAACAGCTGCCTTCATCTCCTCTATAAGAGCTGCTGCGCTCTTGGGAGTCATATTCATTTTCCAGTTACCTGCGATAACTGTTCTTCTCTTTGCGGGATTCATTTTTTTATCCGTCCTTATTATAAAATTTTATGTAATCATTAATTCTGCGCCGCCAAAACAGACGGCGCAGTTTTTTTAACGTTACTTATTTATCGAGCAAGCAAGAAATACCGGGAAGATCCTTACCCTCGAGGAATTCGAGAGATGCTCCACCGCCGGTAGAAATGTGAGTCATCTTGTCTGCAAAGCCGAGCTTCTCGATTGCTGCAGCAGAGTCTCCGCCGCCAATGATAGAGATAGCGCCGCTCTCTGCAACTGCAGTTGCAACAGCCTCGGTTCCGCCTGCAAAGTTCTTCCACTCAGAAACGCCCATAGGTCCGTTCCAAACAACGGTGCCTGCGCCCTTGATTGCATTTGCAAAGTTCTCACGGGTGTTGGGTCCGATGTCAAGTCCCATCCAGTCAGAGGGGATCTCGCTCGAGCGAACAGTCTTGAACTCAGCGTTCTCATCGTACTCGGGAGCGATTACGTTGTCAACGGGGATCATGAAGTTTACGCCCTTAGCCTGTGCCTTTGCAACCATCTCGTTAGCGAGGTCAAGCTTGTCCTCCTCACAAATAGAGGTTCCTACGTCGTAGCCCTTTGCCTTGTAGAAGGTATAAGCCATACCACCACCGATAATAAGGGTGTCAACCTTGTCGAGAAGGTTGTTGATAACGCCGATCTTGTCGGAAACCTTTGCACCGCCAAGAATAGCAACGAAGGGACGAGCAGGGTCTGCCAAAGCCTTACCCATTACGCCAATTTCCTTCTGAATAAGATATCCGCAAACTGCAGGAAGATAATCTGCAACACCTGCGGTAGAAGCGTGTGCTCTATGTGCAGAGCCGAACGCATCGTTTACGTATACGTCAGCAAAAGAAGCAAGTTCCTTTGCAAAATCAGCGCCGTTCTTAGTCTCTCTTGCGTCGAAACGAACGTTCTCGATAAGAAGAGCCTCGCCCTCCTTAAGAGCAGCTGCCTTAGCCTTTGCGTCGTCGCCGATGATATCCTCTGCGAATGCAACATCTATGCCGAGAAGCTCGCTGAGTCTAACAGCTACGGGCTTCAAGGTGAACTTCTTCTTGTCGTCAAGAGCCTTTGCCAAAAGATCAGCCTTTGCTGCTGCCTGCTCCTCTGCGGGAAGAGCCTCAACCTTCTGCTTTTCCTTCTTGGTAAGCGAGAAGCCCTCGGTAAAGATAGCGTGGGGCTTACCCATATGAGAGCAAAGAATTACCTTTGCGCCCTTGGAAAGAAGATACTTAATGGTAGGAAGCGCCTCAACTATTCTCTTATCAGAGGTAATAGCGCCGTCCTTAAGCGGTACGTTGAAATCGCAACGAACAAGTACTCTTTTGCCCGCAACGTCGATATCTTCAACGGATTTCTTGTTGTAAGTCATTTTTATTTCCACCTTTCAATTTTTTGTTATTTTATTAACCAACATATAATATACCACAAAAATTCAATAATATCAAGTGGAATTTACAAAAAAATCTCATTTTTACCATTATTTCTTCAAATAAAAATAATATCTCCTATTGTAGCTCCTTACGCAGAAATTCCATTATCTTCTTTTCCTCTCTCGACACCTTTACCTGTGAAAGTCCCAAGGCATCGGCAACCTGCTGTTGAGTTCGATTTCTAAAAAATCGCAATATCAGTATTTTCTGCCAAAGATCGTTCATTTTAGCTATCGCCTCACGCAGTGCCATTCTATCAAAGAATTTCTTATTATAGTCAAGCGAATCCTTATCGGCAATAGTGTCCTCAAGCACCGTTCCGTCATCCTCACCGTATATAAAATCCGACAGTGAAAGAGGCGCTGACATGGCGTCAAGCGCTATTGCCGCCTCTTCGACGCTCACCCCGACACTCTCTGCAATAAGAGATATTCCCACGTCCTCGCCATACTGCATAGAAAGCTCATTTTTGGCGCGTACGAGCCTTGCGCCGAGCGTTTTATAATATCTGCCAACCTTTATTATTCCCTCGTCTCGCAGCGTTTTTCTTATCTCTCCGAATATCATGGGAACCGCATAAGTTGAAAACAACGTTCCCCTCTCAAGATCAAAGCTTCGCACCGCCTTAATAAGTCCTATTGTGCCTATTTGTATAAGGTCCTCAAAATCCTCGCCTCTATCGCGAAAGCGCAGAGCCACCGAACGCACAAGACCCGAATTGAGAATTACCAGCTCCTCGGTTGCTCTCATAGCTATCTCGCTATCCTCGCTTTGCGCAAGTGCAATAAGCTCGTGATTTTTTGAATATGCTCCTACTGCTCTCTGCTCTTCAAGAGCTTGTAAAGCGTTACCGTCGTTCCCTTTTTGCATCCCGAATTTACCCTCACTCTATCACAAAAGCTTTCCATAACGGTAAAGCCCATTCCGCTCCTCTCGTTTTCGGCATCGGTGGTGTAAAGAGGCTGACGGGCAAGTCTTACGTCCTCAATTCCTCTTCCCTTATCTCTTATCTCAACCGAAACGAGTCTGCCCTCAAAAATTCTTACCGTTATGTAGATGGTGCCAACAGTGTCCTTATATGCGTGAACTATGCAATTCGTTACCGCCTCACTGACGGCGCATTTTATATCGGCAAGCTCAGATGCGGTTGGGTCTATCTGTGCACAAAATGCACCGACCACCGCTCTTGCCACCGATTCATTCACCGAAAACGATGGTATCCTTATCTTCATCTCATTAAGGATAGAACCCGAAAAATTCGATTTATTTAAAGCCTTACCACTCATTTAACATCCCCCCTGTCTTCAAATTCGATTATTCTTTCAAGTCCCGCAAGCTTGCATATCTTTCGAACTCTTTCGCTTGCATTGCGTATTTTAAGCGTTCCGCCTATGCCGTTCATTTTGGAATAGCGCCCCATAATAAGTCCTATCCCCGAGCTATCCATAAAATCGATATTCGATAGCACCAAAACCGTGCTTTTCGGAAGAAGCTCGATTATCTTTTTGTCAATCTCTCCCCTAACCGATACGGCACCGTAATGGTCTATCTCCCCGTTTATAAACACCGTCAGCTCCTCTCCGTTAACGTCAAAGGTAACCGATGGCTTTTTTTCATTCGTCCCGATCATTTTTCATCCTCCTTTTTGGGTTTTATAGATTCTATCACACAAGCCGCAAAAAAATTGTCAAAATAAGCTGTGATACAAAAAATATTGCTTGCTTTTTTGCAAAAATTCTATTTTTTGTAAATAAATGCGAAAAAATCAAAAAAAGTTTTAAAAAATTTCAATTTTTCTCTTGCATTTATAAAATTATGTGTTAAAATGTATGTACAGTAATTTTTATGGAGGTACTTAATTATGGCATACAAGATTACAAACGCTTGCATCTCTTGCGGTGCATGTGTAGATGCTTGCCCCGTTAGCGCAATCGCTGAGGGCGACGGCAAGTTCGAGATCAACGCAGACGAGTGCATCGAGTGCGGAGCATGTGCTGAGGCTTGCCCTGTTGAGGCACCCACTGCCGACTAATATTCGGACAAAGCAAAATGACAGGGTTGTTGCCAAGGCAACAACCTTTCATTTTTTTAGGAGAATGAAATGAACGCCGATAAATTACTTTCCAACGAAAGACTTGACAAGGTCAACGAAAATATAACGCTTATTCAGAAGAAGGACGGACTTACCTTTGGCACCGATGCTTTTTTGTTAGCATCGTTTATCAAGAGCACACCATCCAAAACCGCCGCAGAGCTTGGCGCCGGCACAGGAATAATCTCGCTTCTGCTTGCCGAGAGGAATAAGCTTAAAAAAATACACGCAATCGAGATACAAAATGAGTTTTCCGAGCTTATCGAGCGCAACGTAGAGCTGAACTCGCTTACAGAGAAGGTTATCTCTATAAATGCAGACGTAACCAAAATTCGCTCCGAGGATATTGGCGGTGAGGTTGACGTGATTTTCAGCAACCCACCCTATATGAAAACCACATCGGGAAAGCGCAACGAATCAGATGCAAAATACATTGCTCGCCACGAGGTTTGCGGAGATATCAACGATTTCTGCAAGGCAGGCTTCCGCTTACTTAAGCACGGCGGAAAATTCTACGTCGTATGGCGTCCCGATAGACTTTGTGATCTTCTTTACGCAATGAGAAAGAACCGTCTTGAGCCAAAAATTATAACCTTTGTGCATGCGGATACCGAAAGCGAGCCATCTATTGTTCTCGTTTCGGCAACCAAGGGCGGCGCCTCGGGCGCTACGGTTACCCCACCTCTCTTTTTGTACGCCGACAAAACGCATACAAGCGAGAGCGACAAGGCAAAGCGTATATATGAAACGCTTTCATTTAATTAAAATTAAGGAAACGATATGGAAAACATAAAAAGAGTTTTAAGCTATGTAAGACGCGGAGTTGACGACTACGCAATGATTGAAGAGGGCGACAAAATAGCCGTTGGAGTTTCAGCGGGCAAGGATAGCCTTACCCTGCTTTGCGCTCTTGCCGAGCTTCGCAGATTTTACCCTAAAAAATTCGAGCTTGCGGCAATAACCGTTGATATGGGATTTGAAGGCAGTGATTTTTCCTCTATAGCAAGGCTTTGCGAGGAGCTGTCGGTTCCATACCACATAATTCCAACGCAGATATCTACGGTCATATTCGACGTAAGAAAAGAAAAAAATCCCTGCTCGCTTTGCGCAAAGATGCGCAGAGGCGCACTCTACGGAGCGGCGCGCGAGCTCGGCTTTAATAAGGTGGCGCTCGGACACCACTTTGATGACGTTGTTGAGACATTTATGTTAAACCTCTTCTTTGAGGGCAGACTCGGATGCTTCCAGCCCGTTACCTATCTTTCAAATACACAGATAACCCTTATACGCCCTATGCTCTATATGCCCGAAAAGGACGTTAGATATTTTGCTACCAAGGCAGAGCTCCCCGTTGTTAAATCGGTATGCCCTGCAGACGGAAATACCGAGCGCGAGGAAATGAAAAAGCTTTTAGCCTCACTTGAGCGTGAAAATAAGGGGCTTCGCTACCGCATTTTCGGTGCTATCCAACGCGGAAATATCGACGGCTTTCGTGAAATAGGCAAAATGAAAGGCATCAAGGCGTACGAAAACGATAACGAAGAAAATTAAAGTATTTTCACTGTTTCTATTGACAAAATAGCGTGATTATGCTATACTAAAACCGTAAAATTTTATTCGGAGGTCTTTACAATGAGCAGAATTAAGACAATTGAAACCAAGGATATTGCTAAAACCGTAAAGAACGGCGGCTGCGGTGAGTGCCAGACTTCTTGCCAGTCCGCTTGCAAAACATCTTGCGGCGTTGCAAATCAGAAGTGCGAGAACGCAGAAAACAAGTAATTTCTGAAAAATAAAAACGCTGTCTTCTTTAAGACAGCGTTTTAACTTTGTAATAATATTTTTTGAGGTATATACACAATGGTACATCAGTACAAGCTTAACGGATATAACATAATTCTCGATACGGCAAGCGGCTCCGTGCACACCGTTGACGAGGTTGCATACGATATAATCGAAATGTATAAATCAAGCTCCGAGGAGGAGATAATAAGCGCTATCACCGCAAAATACGAGGGCGTTACAAAGGACGACGTTATTGAATGTATTGACGACGTTAAGGCTCTTATTGAGGCGGGAAAGCTCTACTCCAAGGATGAATACGAGGAGCTTGCCTGCAATTATAAAAACAACAGCAAGGTAATAAAGGCTCTTTGCTTGCACGTTGCGCACACCTGCAATCTCAATTGCTCCTACTGCTTTGCAAGTCAGGGCAAGTATCAGGGCGACCGTGCGATCATGAGCTACGAGGTTGGAAAGCGAGCATTCGATTTTCTTATTGAAAACTCGGGCTCACGCAGAAACCTTGAGGTTGACTTCTTTGGCGGCGAGCCTCTTATGAACTGGGACGTGGTTAAAAAGCTTGTAGCCTACGCACGCAGTATTGAAAAGGAGCACAACAAGAATTTCCGTTTTACCCTTACCACAAACGGCTTGCTTATCGACGATGAGGTAATTGATTTTCTCAACAAGGAGATGAGCAACGTTGTTTTAAGCCTTGACGGCAGACGCGACGTTCACGATCTTTTCCGCAAGGACTATGCGGGCAACGGTAGCTACGATAAGATAGTGCCTAAATTCAAAAAGCTTGTTGAGGCGCGAAACGGCAAGGACTACTACGTTCGCGGAACCTTTACACACAACAACGTTGATTTTACAAACGATATTTTCCATATGGCCGATCTCGGATTTACCGAGCTTAGCATGGAGCCCGTAGTATGCGCTCCCACCGACCCTTGCGCTCTTACTCCCGAGGATATGCCCAAGATCTTTGAGCAATATGAAATTCTCGCAAAGGAAATGCTTAAGCGCAAGAAGGAAGGCAGACCCTTTACCTTCTATCACTACATGCTCGACCTCAAAAACGGTCCTTGCATCTACAAGCGCATAACAGGCTGTGGCTCGGGCACGGAATATATGGCTGTAACGCCTTGGGGCGAGCTCTTCCCCTGCCATCAGTTTGTAGGAGATTCAAAATACAGTCTCGGCAACATCTACGACGGAATTACCAACGTAGAAATTCAAGAGGGATTCCGATCCTGCAACGCATATGCGCGCACCGAATGCTCCGACTGCTGGGCA
>JAZLCC010000099.1:0-12693 GCA_045614065.1 Eubacteriales bacterium
GGAAGCCTTTTTTATAGCATATCTCTTTTATTACCTGTGAAAAAACAAATGCCGCCCGCTTTTGCGGACGGGTTTTTGCTTTTAGATATTTACTTTGCTGTGCAAGAATTACTTATATTTTCTCTTGCGTGCAGCCTCTGACTTCTTCTTGCGCTTTACGCTGGGCTTCTCGTAGTGTTCTCTCTTACGAAGCTCGGTAAGTACGCCGGAACGAGCCATAGCTCTCTTAAAGCGACGAAGTGCGCTATCCAAGGATTCGCCTTCTTTTACTCTGATTTCTGCCATTATCGTTTTCCCTCCCTCCGCGTATTGCCGGAGCAATCAAAATACATCTAATTATACTCTTTTTTTACTGTTTTGTCAAGAGCTTTTAGAAATTATTTTACAACTATATTAACTATCTTATTGGGAACTGCGATTTCCTTAACTATCGTCTTGCCCTCAATAGCCGCCGCAATTCGCTCGTCTGCCTTAGCCAATGCTATTGCGTCCTCGCGAGCGCAGTTCATGGGAAGCATTATCGTTCCACGGAGCTTACCGTTTATCTGAAGAGCTACCTCAACGCTATCGTCTGCGGTCTTTGCCTCATCATAGGTAGGCCATGCCTCGTATGCGATGGACTCGTTATGACCGAGCATCTCCCAAATTTCCTCACCGATATGAGGACATATGCAGGAAAGCGTCTTAATAAAGCCCTCTGCGTAAGCCTTGGGACACTTGCCCTCCTTATATACTGCGTTTACAAATATCATCATCTGCGAAATAGCGGTATTGAAAGCAAGCTTTTCAAAGTCCTCGGTTACCTTCTTAATGCTCTTGTGATATATCTTCTCAAGTGCGGGAACATCACCGTCAACGATATTGTCCGCCTCGGTAAAGAACGCCCAAACACGGTTAAGGAAGCGTCTTGCGCCCTCAACGCCCTGATCGCTCCAAGGCTTGGAAACCTCAAGCGGGCCCATAAACATCTCGTAAAGACGGAGCGTATCTGCGCCGAAATCACGAACAACGTCGCTGGGATTTACAACGAACTCGGGAAATCTCTTACCCATCTTGATGCCGTTTGAGCCAAGAATCATTCCCTGATGCACGAGCTTCTTAAAGGGTTCCTTGGTGGGAGCTATGCCCTTATCATAAAGATATCTGTTCCAAATTCTTGAATACATAAGATGTCCAACCGCATGCTCGGGTCCGCCTATATAAAGGTCAACGGGCATCCAATGCTTCAAAAGCTCTGCGTTTGCAAGCTCCTTATCATTCTTGGGGTCGATGTAACGAAGGAAGTACCAGCTCGATCCTGCAGAACCGGGCATTGTAGAGGTTTCTCTTACGCCCTTGATTCCGTTTGCATCGTACGCCTTCCACTCGGTAGCGTTTTCAAGCGGAGCCTTTCCGTTTACGCCCTTATAGTTTTCAAGCTCGGGAAGCACTAAAGGAAGCTCCTCATCGGGAAGAACGTGTATACTTCCGTCATCACCGTGAACAACGGGAACGGGCTCGCCCCAATATCTCTGTCTTGCAAATATCCACTCTCTAAAGTGATAGTTTACAGTTCTCTTTGCAACACCCATAGCCTCGAGCTTCTGAGTGATAGCCTCCTTAGCCTCTTCAACGGTAAGACCGCTAAATTCCTCGGAGTTTATAAGTATATATCCCTTGCCGAGATACTCACCCTTTTCAAATGCCTTCTCGCTTACGTCAACCTTGCCGAGCTTCTCATTTCCGTCGATAACCTGTATCATCTCGATATTATGAGCAATAGCATACTCAAAGTCGCGCTGATCGTGCGATGGAACCGCCATTACTGCTCCCGTACCGTAGCTTGCAAGAACGAAATCACCGATAAACATTCTTACTTCCTTGCCGTTTACGGGGTTAATGCAGGTAACACCCTTAAGCTCACAGCCCGATTTGGTCTTGTTGAGCTCGGTTCTATCCATATCATTCTTCTTAAGAGTTTCTGCAATATAAGCCTCAACCTCTGCCTTATTCTCAATTCTCGGCATAAGAGACTTAACTATATCTCCGTCGGGAGCGAGAACCATAAAGGTGATACCGTATATCGTCTCGATACAAGTGGTGAATATAGAGAACTCACCGCCGCCAACGATATCGAATTTAACCTCAACGCCCGTCGATTTGCCTATCCAATTCTTCTGCATAAGCTTTGTTGACTCGGGCCAATCAACCTCGTCAAGACCCGAAAGAAGCTGCTCTGCAAATGCAGGCTGATTAATTACCCACTGTTTCATATTCTTTCTCACAACGGGGAAACCGCCTCTTTCCGACTTGCCGTCTATTACCTCGTCATTCGAAAGAACCGTACCGAGCTCCTCGCACCAGTTAACAGGCATATCGATATACTGTGCGTATCCGTCAAGATAGAGCTGCTTGAATATCCACTGTGTCCACTTATAATAGTCGGGATCACTCGTAGCTATCATCTTGCTCCAGTCATAGTCAAAGCCAAGCTCCTTAAGCTGCTTTGAGAAGGTCTGAATATTGGACTGTGTGAAGCCGTTGGGGTGGTTACCCGTGGTAACTGCGTACTGCTCTGCGGGAAGACCGAAGGAGTCGTATCCCATAGGGTGAAGCACGTTATAGCCCTGCATTCTCTTCATTCTCGAAACTATATCGGTTGCGGTATAGCCCTCGGGATGTCCTGCGTGAAGACCTACGCCCGACGGATACGGGAACATATCAAGAACGTAATATTTAGGCTTTGAAAAATCCCAAACGTCGGTCTTGAAGGTCTCGTTCTTCTCCCAATATTCTTGCCACTTTTTTTCTATTTCAGCGTGATTATACTTCATATTGTTTATCGTCCTTTACCGTATTTATTTAAAATCAATCCTCATAAAGCTTGTCGAGATTGTAAAACTCTCTTGCTTCTCTGCCGAATATATGAACTATTACGTTGCTATAGTCAAGCACGAGCCAAGCGCCGTTGTCTCTGCCCTCTACGTTATAGGGCTCAACGCCGCGAAGTCCGATCCTATACTCGACCTCGCCTGCAAGCGCCTTTACCTGTGTGCTTGAATTACCCGTGCAGATAACGAAATACTCTGCCAAAACCGTTTTATCCTCAACGTAAAGAACCTTTATATCCTTACCCTTTTTAGAATCGAGCGCATCTGCTATTGCCTCTGCAAGCTCCTTTGCGTTTGCAGGATCGATAGGCTCGGTGCTCATCTCGATTATGTTCTCATTAAAATCCATTTTTTATTCCTTTCATCACAGCCGTATAATACGGCCGCATTATATATAATTATTATACAAATCCATCTATATATTTTAAATCAAAAGACAGATTTTGTCAATATTAAAAGCATAATGTTTATAATTTAATATTCATAGCGGGAACAATACCTAAGGCGTTAAAATGCGTCTGCTCGGTATTAACCGAAACTCCGTCAAATGCCACACTGTACTGAGCGTGAGAATTTATTGGTGAGGTACGAAGCAACCATTTGCAATTTCCCTCTGAAAAATCAAAATCACTCGTACTTATCCCCTGACACTTTGCATAGTCGGTAGACTTTTTTCTGCGTGCAGAATCGGTTTCTATATAATTATCCGAAAAACCGTAGGCAGGATTCGATATCTCTTTGCAAGAGAGCAAGAACACCTTATCCTCGGTATTATCCCAATAATTCGTATCAAACCCTACGGGAGCGGAATTCTCACCGTTATCAACGCTTGTTATAAGTATCAATTCCTTTTGAAGCTCGCTGAAAGCGGTTTCATAAAAGGTTGTATTGAGCCATTTTCTCAACGTGCTGTATACGTAATTATTAGCGCGCGTTCCGCTCGGCGTTCCCTCGGACATATTAAGAAAGATCTCAAAATTCTCGTCGTCCTCTGCGTATCCGCAGATATCCTGAAGAGCCTGTGAATCGATTGCAAGATCGCACAGAATAAACGCCGTAGAATTTTCAACGTCCTCGTTTAGTATCGTCCACGAGATAGGCTCATATTTGAACCAATAAACGTTTTTGGGAGTATATCCGTTATCGTTTTGATAAGTATAATTTTTAGACGAGCCGCTCGAAGCATAAAAAGGACGAAGCGACGTAAAATACACGCCTCTGTAAAGCTCCTCGCCGAGCTCAACGTCTATGTACCACATAAAATCCTTCTGCTCGCCCCTGATATAATATCCATAAGACGTCCAAGCACCCGAATTTGACTTGCTCGGCAATCTGCCAACGGCATCCTTAAGCCTTTTCGTCAGATCCTCATCGGTAATCTCGGTCTGCGGATAAGAGCCGAATAATATTTTATTATCAGTGCGAGTATAAAACACCTCTTCCTTAGAGCAAAGCGTGCAAACGCCGTCCTTGTACTTATGGCGTGTTTTTTCATTGCAATCATCGCAAATGTGATCGTTATTCTCGTCGATGCACGCCAAAACGATCCCGCTTTCATCAACGGTAGGATCTTTGGCGAAAAGACCGTCAAGCATACTGCAGGACGTAAACGTCGCCAAAAGAAGAACGAGCACTAAAATCAAAGCTAAATACCTTTTCATAATATATCTCCTTGATTTATTTATATAACCAAGCGAAGCCCTTGCGCAATGCTAAGGCGAAAAGGCCTCGCCTATATATTCAACGTTAATTTTTTAATTCCTCAAGCGAAAATATTTTATTTTCTACTCTTTGGTAATATATTTTTCTAAAATTTTCAAGACTCGGATGCAAGAATTTTCCCTCTCGGTCAAACTCCCCGTCAAGTGAAAAATACTCTCTTAAGATCTCCTCGGCAGAATCCTTTGACAAAACAAAGAATGAGCCGCCGCTAATGCTTGATCTTGCGTCCTCGCCCGCAATTGTAGCGAGTCGAACGTTGCTGACGTCAACAAAAGCAAGCTTTAAGCCCAAGGAGACAAGCTCGGATTCCGAAACGTCGGTTTTTAAATACGGAAGCGCCGCACTCGCTATCGAATAAATATTAAAGGGAGTTATCTTCTGCTTTAGGGTAACGAAAAGCGCCGCAAGAAATCTCTTTTGCACGTCAAGTCTGTCAAGGTCTCCCCTTGCGTATCCGCTACGGTAGCGCACAAGCATTTCCGCATGCTTACCGTCAAGCGTTTGTCTGCCGGACGGAAGATCGATATAAAGCCCCTGCGAGGGATCGGAGTATTTAAGCGGCTTTTCAATATTCATTTCAACACCGCCTATCGAATCAACGAGCGCCCGAAAGCCCTCAAGCTCAAGGCTTATATATCCGTCGAGCTCGATACCCATTGAAGCTTCAAGCATCTCGCAAATACCGCTCTCACCCAAGGAACGAAGCGCTCCGTTGAGCTTATAATATGACGCTCCATAATCAACGTAGGTATCACGCGGCAATTGAAGAACAAATATTTTATTTTGACTTTTATCAAAGGAAACAAGCATCATAACGTCGGTAAGCCCCGACGTAGCATCCCTTCCAAGCACAAGCAAGGAATATGGGCGCTCGGTGCTCTTTAGAGCCTCAACGTCCTCTTCGATTTCCTCCTTAGGCTCGGTCGCAATAGACGTGTCCTCACCTTTTTTATGAATAGATGCCGTAAAGGCAACGCCTGCAAGCATCACGCTTGCAAGCATGATCGCAATAGGCTTCAAAAAAGCTTTTATCATTTTTTCCTCCACATAAAGTTATTTTTATGTAGAGAAAAACAAGCTCAAGAAAGCTTACGCTCTATTGCCTCTCTCGCACGCAAGGTATCAACACTAATATATCCGTTAGCGCTCTCGATATCCTTTACCGTCATATCAAGCGAGAGAAGCACGGTTTTCCAAAGGTGTCGCTCCCTCTCGTCTTTATCCATTTTTTGAGGCTCTGCCGACCAAAACACCTTGCGAAGATATACGCAATCCTCAAAGGTACGTGTTTCCTCAATATAGTCGGCAAGGTATATAATGGCGTCGAAAAGAGTCATATCCGCGCTTCCCGTAGTGTGGTTTCTCAACGATGAGAGAACGTTCTCGGTTGCAAACTCGGGATAACTCCTTTTCACCTCATAAGGCGCCGTTTTGGAGTGTAGAGTTTTAGGAGATCTTATATCATCATCGGTAACGTTATACCCGTTCTCCCTTAGTATAGCAATCTGCTCCTCGTCGGTCTTTTCCTTGGTTATATCGTGCAAAAGCGCCGCCGCACGAAGCTCCGAAAGACGCTCGGGAATATATAGCTCGCCAAGTCTGTTCGCTTCAAGAAAAACGCCCTGCGTGTGCTTAAAGCGCCACTCCGACATACTTTTTTTAACGCTTAAGGCAAGCTTAAAAAGCTCTCCCTCGGAAAATCTATCCTTTTCCGACTTTATATAAAGACGATTTTTCTTTATATACTCGGCAACCGACGCCGGCACAAGATTTGAAATATCCTCGCCTGCCTCGACCTTCTTGCGTATAAGCGTTGACGATACGTCGATAGGCTCGGTAATTATGCGCCTAAACATAACTCCGTATTTTTGGTAATACTCGGTTATCTTGGCAACTATGCGCTCGGTCATTATCGGGTCATTCTCACGGCGAACGTAAACGGGATAGCAGAGCTTAAAATTATCCTCTGCTCGATACCACTGATCAAAGCTCAGCACCATATCGGTTCCGCACATAAAAAACAAGCGTGTGTCGGGACGTGAAAGCTCCACTAACGTATCGTAGGTGTAGCTTTTTCCGCCTCTTATTATCTCGGTATCCGAAACCACAACGCCGTCGATCCCCTCAAACGCAAGCTCGCACATGCGCATACGGTGTATAGGATTGTCAGAAGGGTCTATCTGCTTATGAGGCGGCAGACACGTAGGAATTATATATAAATAATCGAGCTTCATTTGCTCCATAAACGCCTTTGCCGCAAGAATATGTCCGTTATGCACGGGGCCAAAGGTTCCGCCGAATATTCCTACGCGAAGCTGTGCTTCACCGTTCATTATTGTACCCTCCTTTTAAGCTTTAATGAGCTTACCAAAAAATTATTTAAGCTCTATTCTTTTATGTTTTTCAGATTCTCTGTAAAGAATTATCTTTCTACCGATAACTCCGACAACGTCAGCGCCTACCGCCTCGGCAAGCTCGTCTGCCGTCTCTCTCGGAGTGTACTCACAGTTTTCGAGAACGCTAAGCTTTATAAGCTCGCGCGCCTCAAGAGCGTCGGAAACCGTTTTTGCAAGGTTCTCACTGATACCGCCCTTTCCTATCTGCATAATAGCGCTCTCGCTGTTTGCCATAGCGCGCAGATAAGCTCTTTGCTTTGAATTAAGCATATATTTTCCTCTTTCGTATTTTGTAAATTATAAATTGATTTTCTTAAGCTCGCTTGCGAAAAGCTCGATAGCCCTTCCTCTGTGCGAGATGGAATTTTTCTCCTCTGCCGTAAGCTCGGCAAAGGTTTTGCCAAATGGCTCATAGTAAAAAAGCGGATCGTAGCCGAAGCCCTCTTTTCCTCTCTCGGAGTCTATAATAACTCCCGCGGTTCTTCCCTCTACAACAATGGGCTCACGCTCATCGGGGAACACGCAAGCGAGTGTGCAAACAAACTCCGCAAAGCGATCGCTCTCGCCCTCAAGATTTTTTAAGAGAAATGCGTTATTTGCCGCATAATCACCGTGTCCGCCCGCATATCTTGCCGAGTAAACACCGGGAGCACCGCCAAGCGCTCTTACCGAAAGTCCCGAATCGTCGCCAAGCCCGATATATCCCGAGCTTGCCGCAACGCGAGCCTTGATAAGCGCATTATCACGGTAGGTCTCACCATTCTCCTCGATCTCGCCGAAAATACCGACGTCGTCAAGCGAGAGTATCTCGATATCCTCGATATACTGCGACAAAAGCGTTTGAAGCTCCTTTATTTTATGCGCATTTCTTGACGCCAAAACCATTTTCATAGTCTATCACCCAAAGAGAGCCTCAACAAACTCATCTGCCTTGAACTCCTGCATATCGTCGATCTTCTCACCAACTCCGATAAACTTAACGGGAATGTTAAGCTCGTTCTTTATCGAAATAACGATACCGCCCTTTGCGGTTCCGTCAAGCTTATTAAGAACAAGACCCGTAATTTCCGCCGCCTGTCTGAATTCCTTAGCCTGCAATATTGCATTCTGACCCGTGGTTGCATCAAGAACCAAAAGATTCTCTCTTGCCGCACCCGGGCACTCCTTATCTATAACTCGATTTATCTTTGCAAGCTCGTTCATAAGGTTCGTCTTATTGTGAAGTCTGCCTGCGGTATCGATTATAAGCACGTCTGCCTTACGCTTTTTAGCGTAGCTTATAGCATCATAAACAACGGCTGCGGGATCACTGCCCTCGTTCTGCTTAACTATCTCCGCACCCGAGCGCTCACACCATACGCCAAGCTGATCGATTGCCGCCGCACGGAATGTATCTGCCGCCGCAACCACAACACGCTTACCCTTTTTGATAAGTCGGTTGGATATCTTTCCGATAGAGGTTGTCTTTCCCGCTCCGTTTACGCCGATAACGAGAATTATCGAGGGAGTGGTGGTAAGCTCAAGCTCGCCACCCTCGCCTATCATATCGGCAAGTATCTCCTTTAATGCATCAACGACCTGATCCTTTTCCTTAAGTCTGCCGTCCTTTATTTGCTCACGAAGTCTTTCAATTATCTCCTCGGTAGCGT
The DNA here is from genome assembly GCA_045614065.1 of Eubacteriales bacterium. Lineage (GTDB taxonomy): Bacteria > Bacillota > Clostridia > Oscillospirales > CAG-272 > HGM12713. The sequence goes on from JAZLCC010000099.1 coordinate 8,638, forward strand.
TTACGCCAACGTCGGAAGTAATAAGAAGCTCCTCAAGCTCCTCCAAAAGCTCCTCGTCAACCTTAACGAATGCCTTAAGCACGTTATCTATCTGTCCGAAAATTGCGTTTTTCGTCTTTTTAAGACCTGCCTTAAGCTTGTCCAAAAATGCCATCCCAGTCTTCTCCTTTTTTCTTGGAAATTTCATTTACGTCGAGCTCAAGCACCTTTGAGATGCCTCGCTCGGGCATAGTAACACCGTAAAGACGGTTTGCCGCCTCCATAGTACCTCTGCGGTGCGTTATCATAACAAACTGCGTACCGCCCGAATATCTCTTTATGTACTCTGCAAGACGTACTACGTTGACCTCGTCAAGAGCCGCCTCGATCTCGTCGAGTATGCAGAACGGAGTCGGATTTACCTGCAATATTGCAAAGAAGAGCGCTATTGCAATAAATGCCTGCTCACCACCCGAAAGCTGTACCATATTTTTGATTATCTTTCCGGGAGGCGCCGCCTTTATCTCGATTCCGCTTTCAAGCACGTTATCGGGATCGGTAAGCGATATCTCCGCAGAGCCTCCACCGAAGAGCTCTGAGAAGGTGCGGTTGAAGTTCTCGTTTATCTGATTGAATGCATCAACAAATGCAACCTTCATTTCGCCCTCAAGCTGATCTATTACCGACAAAAGCTCATCTCTTGCCGAATTAAGATCGTTTATCTGCAAGGACATTTCGTCATAACGGCGTTTAACCTCGGTATACTTATTAACGGCATCAAGATCGACGTTGCCAAGCACACGAAGCTTATTTCTGCACTCGGTCTGCTTTGCCGCCGCCTCGCCTCTCGTCTCGGGAGTAAGTGCGGGGTAGCCGAGCGAAACGGCATCGTTACGGGTAAGCTCGTAATCCTCCCAAAGCTTTGAAGAAAGCTTATCCTGCTCTGCTCTGAGATTGGAAAGTCTATTCTCAAGCCTTGTATATTCCTTAAAGATATTCTCCTTATGCTGACGCTTATCCTTTATCTTTGCATTGACCTCGGCAAGCTTGCTCTCGAACTCCGAGCTTCCCTCCTCAACTGCGGCACGCTTTGCGTTAAGCTCGGAAAGCTTTTTGCTTCCCTTCTCATACGCATTGCGGTTCTCCGCCTTTTGGTCGGAATAGCTTTGAATTCTCGCATTGAGCTCCTCTATTCTCTCGCTCTGAAGTCTTATTGCCTCCAAGAATCCGTCGATACGGGCAGAGGCCTCCTCACGGAGTCTCTCCTTGGTTTCAACGTCCTTGCGTATCTCACTTATAAGAATTATAAGCGCGGTAGCCGCATCCTCTGCCTCTTGACGCTGATCAAGAAGCTCGTTACGCTTTACGTCCATAGATGCGCGAGCCGCACCTATTTCCTCTATTCTGTTTTCTATTTCAAGAAGCTTTACCGAAAGCGCTTGTCTGTCAACCTCGGCACGCTCTCTCGTCTTTTTAAGCTCCTCATAATCGTTCTTAAGCTTTTCAATTAGCGTTTCGTTTGCCGAAAGCTTTGCGCCAACCTGCTCAAATCGAGCATTCTCGCTATCACGCATAACCTTTATAAGGCTTATACGTTGCTCTGCCGAGGAACGAACGTCCTCTGCGCTCTCTATCCTTTCGTCGAGTGCCGAAAGCTTCTCATCAAGCTTTGCTATCTTTGCGGAAAGCTCCTTTTTCTCGGCTTCAAGGCGCTTAATTTCACCCGTTCTACCAAGAATATTTGCGCTTCTCTTTACCGAACCGCCCGTGTAAGAGCCGCCCGCATTTATAAGCTGACCGTCAAGCGTTACTATCTTAACCTTGTTTCCAACCGCACTTGCGGCAACGCTCGCGTTATCAAGGGTATCAAAAACAAGCGTTCTGCCAAGAAGTCCCGAAAGAATATTCGAGAACTTAGCCTCGGCAACAACAAGCTCGTCGGCAATGCCAATATAACCCGCATAGCCCGAAGCCTCGCGCATTTCTGCGGTTGCCGTTTGACCTATCATCGAGGATATTGGGAAGAAGGTGGTTCTACCCGCATTCTCACGCTTAAGAGTTGCTATTGCCGCCTTTGCAACGGCATCGTTTTCAACAACGATAAACTGAAGATTTGCGGCAAGCGCCGTCTCTATCGCCGTTACGTACTTATCGTCAACGTTTATAAGCTGTGAGAGAGGCCCGTATATCTTGCCCGCCTTATTGCCGTATCTGTCAACGATACCGCCCTCGGCATATCTGCTCATAACGTAGCGAACGGTTCCCGAATAGCCCTCAAGCTGCTGCTCCATAGACTTTATTGTGTCTATTCTCTGCGATACCGAATCGGCACGAAGCGAAAGAGATGCACGCTCGGAGCTTATCTCCTCACGGTCGGCGTAAAGCGTTTCAAGACTCTTGCTCGCCTCGTCAAGCTCTGCTTGCGACTCAGCGGTTGCGCCGTCGTAATCGTCAAGCGATGCCTTTATGGTCTGCGTCTGCTTAAGAAGCGTTGCCGAAAGCTCCTCATATTCCGATATCTCACGAAGCATAGCGGCATTTTTATCAAGCTCGCCATCCTTTGAGTTATCGATAAAAGATATTCTTGCCTTAACGTCTGCCTGCTCGGCTTCAAGCGCTCTTATCTCGTTAAGAGCCGTTGCTATATCGTCGGAGAGGGCATCTGCCTTGCTTGCAAATTCAAGCTTCTGCGCATCGCACTCATCCTTTTTCGCAAGCTTTTCATCAAGGCTTACCGAAAGCTCGCTTATCTTCTTTGTTCTCTCGGCGTCGCCATTCTGCTCGGCTTCAAGCGAGCGCTTTATCGACTCACGCGAGCCCTCTGCCGCCGCTATCATCTCCTTGGTGTAGGAAATGTTCGTATCTGCAATACCGTACTCGCTGTCAAGTCTATGTATTATCTCGGTCTGCGCGCGTATCTCGGAGAGCAAGCTCTCAGACTCCGCCTTGTTAGACTGCGATATTTCAAAAAGTCTGTCGTTCTGCTTTTCAAGCGCGGCGATAGAATCGTCTACCGTATTAAGCTCAAACTCCGACTGTGCAAAAAGCCCCTCATTTTTTTCAACGTCGGCACGAATCTTCTCGGTATCGTAAAGCCAGAGCTGAACGTCTACCGTCTTTTTCATTTCAAGAAGCTCGATAGCCTTCTTTGCCTTTGCCGCCTCACGCTCAAGAGGTACTACCTGCGACTCTACCTCAACGAATATATCGTTGATACGAGTCATATTATCCTCGGTAGCGGCAAGCTTACGTTCGCACTCGCTCTTTTTATGTCTATACTTTGCAATACCCGAGGCGTCCTCGAATATCCCTCTGCGCTCGTCGCTCTTTTTAGATATAATATCAGCTATTCTACCCTGACCGATAACCGAATATCCATCACGGCCTACACCCGTATTCATAAAAAGCTCGTATATATCGCGAAGGCGTACGGCACGGCGATTTATATAATATTCACTCTCTCCCGAACGGTAATAACGGCGGGTTACTGTAACCTCATCGTAGGGGCAATCAAGTCTGCCTATCATTCCCGTGTTATCAAAGGTAACCGATACCTCGGCATAACCCATAGGACGGCGACTGTCAGCGCCGCCGAAGATTATATCTTCCATTTTAGTGCTTCGAAGGCTCTTTGAGGAAAGCTCGCCGAGAACCCAACGCATAGCATCGGAAATATTCGATTTTCCGCTTCCGTTAGGGCCTACTATAACGGTAGTACCGCCCTCAAAGGTAAGCTTGGTCTTATCGGGAAAGGACTTGAAGCCTTGTAATTCCAAAGATTTGAGATACACCGTCTTTCTCCCTTCGTTTTTGAGTCCGTATATCTATATACAAACACTACTCTAATATAATATTATAACCTATTATGTCATTTTTTTCAAGCACTTTTACGCGTTTATAGCCATATTTTTCACAAATTTTTAATTTATTTTTCCGATTTTGTCCCACAACCTTGGAAACAGCGCCCCGAGGCACGTAAATCGTAAGCAAATCCCCCTGCTTCGGGTACTTCTCCAGCGCTCCGCAGATCCTACGATCGTACACCTCGCTCATAGCCAGCTCACCGATGGCGCTCTG
>JAZLCC010000100.1:0-19718 GCA_045614065.1 Eubacteriales bacterium
ATGGCGTGGTTTTCTGTATACAACAAAACGCTCGGCGAAGGATCGCCGAGCGTATAATATTTTTTAAAAATTCCAAAATCCTTCTTTAATAGGAAAGCTTTTGGCGCAATCCTTTTCTTAGAAAGATTGCAAGATACAGCAAGACCCAAGCTGTTTTTTAGTTTTCTTCAACCGTTACGTGGTCGTCAGTAACGATAAACTTTTCAAACTCGTGATAGTAGTCAAAATCACAAATGAGCTTTATGTCGCTCCAGTTAAGCTTCTTTGCGTAGATAACGCCGAGCAAGCTTTTTGCGTTTATGGTAAATTTCGTTCCGCTCTTTAAAAGGATTTTTCCCTTAAGCTTTGTAGCAATGGCAACCATATCCTTTGCATCCTGCATAGTGTCAAGTTCGATGCTATACACGTATTTTCCGTTTATACTCATTATTTAATTACCATTCCTTTCTTGGCATTCCTGCCATTAGTATTTTCAGTATTTTTTGAGATTTTTGGGTCTTTTTATCTCTATATACATTCTACAACTCAATTGTGTCCAATTTGTTAACAAAATTTTAACACGGTGTAAATCTGCACAAAATACCTACTTATTTTTTGTAAAAAATGCACAATAGGCGATTTTTGTCGAGTTTTTAATCATTATCCTCGGCATTTTCAGAGCCTTGAGCGCTTTTTTTCTTTATGGAATGATATACAAGATAACCAATTCCGCTTATAACTGCGGTAATAACGAATATGATCACAGCCTGAGTGAGCTTTCCGTCAACAATAGAGCTACCCGCAAAAGTAGAGGTTATAACCGAGGGAATGCGAGCAAAAAAGGTAAGCAAAATATACATAGGAATGCTAACCTTTGTAAGACCTATAAGATATGTCAAGAAATCCTTGGGCGTACCCGGAATTGCAAAGAGCATAAAAATAAAGACGTTGCGTTTTTTTCTATCGTTGAGTACGGGGAGCGCATCAAGCTTTTCTCTCGGATAAAGAGATTCAACAAGACTTCTGCCAAATCGGCGCACAAGCAATATTACAATAACGCTTCCGACGGTTTCGGCAACAAGGCAAAAAAGCGTACCCCACCACGGCCCGAAAAGAACGCCTGCGGCTATCTCAACAACCTCACCGGGTATAAATGCTATTATGACCTGAAAGGCGCAAACTATCAAGAAAATTATTGATCCTATGATCATATGATCCTGTGCAAATGCTTCAAGATCGTCTATATATTCACGCAAAAGTATTGCGCCGACAACAGTGATTACCAAGAGAACGGCGGAAATTATCGAAAGCACGGTTGCCGCATATTTTTTTGAATAATGCGTGGTTTCTTCAAACTGCTTATCGGAAAGAATATTTCTTGCCTTATCACGGTTCTTTCTCATAGTGGCGCACTCCTTTTTTAAACGTTATACTTTATTATATCACAAAACGGAAATAAATAAATACTTTTTTCTATTTTTTAGTAAAGATAAAGATTTGTTTGGATATAAAAAACACAATTCAGCTCCTGTATTACGAAAATTTTCGCAAAAAAGCAGCCTTAACTACGTTTTACCATAGAAAAAGCTGCTTTTATATATTTTTTCACGTTTTGCTCTGCTAAATAATCAATGCGTTATTATTCCGCCTTATCCTTTTTGTCCTTCTTTTCTTTTTTAGGTCTGTTGGCAAAAAAGTTTATCAAATATATCGAAAGAATTATAACTCCGATAACGATAAATATGCAAAGCATTCCTATGCCCATATATTTAAGATTGGGCAAAAACTCCTCGGGATGCCACTTTATAGACATATCGGCAACCGCCTCGGTCGCCTGCTCGCCCTCAATGGCGCCCGTTACGTTCTCAACGATTTCCTCAAGCTTCTCTGCACCGCTTGCAGCCGCCTCGCTTGCGTTAAGGGCAATTCTATTAAACAAATTTCTCATATCAAGCACCTCCCATTATTAGGCAAAGAACGAAAGTATCAAGCCGCCTGCAATAACAGAGGCTATCTGACCCGAAACGTTTACGCCTATCGAATGCATAAGCAAGAAATTCTGCGGATCTTCCTTAAGACCCATCTTATGCACTACTCGTCCCGACATCGGGAAAGCCGAAATTCCCGCCGCACCTATCATAGGATTGATTTTTTCCTTCATGAAGAGGTTCAAGAACTTTGCAAAGAGCACACCGCCGACGGTATCGAACACGAATGCGAAAAGTCCGAGACCGAGAATAAGAAGCGTTGCGGGCTGAAGGAACTTATCTGCCTGCATCTGCGTTGCAATAGTGATTCCCAAGAATATAGTAACGAGATTTGCAAGAACCTTTTGCGCGGTATCGGAAAGCGAATCAAGCACTCCGCACTCGCGAATGAGGTTACCGAACATCAAAAATCCAACCAAAGCGACAGACGAGGGTGCAACCATTCCCGCAACGATGGTAATAATTATCGGGAAGAGTATCTTCGTTGTCTTGGATACGTTATTTGCCTTATAAGGCATACGAATCATTCGCTCCTTCTTTGTGGTAAGAAGCTTTATTACAGGGGGCTGAATTATCGGCACAAGCGCCATATAGGAATAAGCCGCCACCATAATAGGTCCTGTAAAGTTAGAGCCGAGACGTTGAGCAACAACTATTGCGGTAGGTCCGTCGGCAGCGCCGATTATACCTATCGAAGCGGCATCCTTTACGTCAAAGAAGATGCACGCCAAGCAGAAGGTAAAGAATATTCCAAACTGAGCCGCCGCACCAAAGAGCATAAGCTTAGGGTTTGAGAGCACGGGGCCAAAATCTATCATTGCTCCTATGCCTATAAAAAGTATCAACGGGAAAAGCTCGTTTGCAATGCCCGCCTCAAACAGCGTGCTTAACGGACCCTCCGTTACAACGCCGTCAACGGCTTGGGTTATAGCTCCCGAGAACGGAAGATTTACCATAATAGTACCAAATCCCAATGGCAAAAGAAGCGTAGGCTCCATATCCTTCTTTATCGCAAGAAAAATAAGCACTCCGCCAATAAGCCACATAACGACGTATTTCCAGCCGCCGCTTTTAAAAAGCTCTAAAAAGCTTTCGTATAAAATTTCCATAAGAATCTCCTTTTTAAGTGGGTATACACAACTATATATAATATACCAAAAAAACCTTTCAAAGTCAACAAAGGAGCGCAAAAAATCCAATGAAATTTTTTCGCTCCTTTTGCTATCATATTCAATTTTAAAATTAAAGATCGAGCTTCATATCTCCCGTCTTTATCCAGCCGAGCTTTCTGAATATCTCGTTGAATACAAGCGTGAGTATCGCGGGAAGAACTATGCAAACGAGCACAAGACCTATCCACATCATAGGCGACCACTCGGTTGACGTAATAACACCTATCGGTCCTACCAATCCGCAGGTACCCATGCCTGCGGAAACGCCCTCGCACTTAAGCTTAAACACCATTGTGGAGATAGGTCCCGTAATTGCCGCCGCAAGCGTGGGTGCAACCCAAATAATCGGTTTTTTAACTATGTTACCCATCTGAAGCATCGAGGTTCCGAGCCCCTGCGAGACGATACCGCCCCACTTATTCTCTCTAAAGCTTGCAACCGCAAAGCCAACCATCTGCGCACAGCATCCCGCAACGCAAGCTCCGCCTGCAAGAAGGAATGCCTCTTCCTTGCCCATACTAACAGCTATTTCATGCGCCGTGGGTGAGAATATCATTGCGCATATTGCAGCACTCGATATCGGGAGAGTGAGAATAATACCCATTACTACCGAAAGAACTATGCCCATAAGAAGCGGCGACCAATACGTTGCCTCGGTTATGAATATTCCAAGATAGTACATTACGTAGGATATTGCGGGGCAGAAAATTATCGAGCCCAAAAATCCTGCCGTGAGAGTTACTATCGGCGTTACCAAAATGTCTACCTTCGTTTTCCTTGAGACGAGCATTCCGACCTCGGCGGCAATTATTACCGCAAAGAATGCGCCTGCAGGTCCTGCCGCATAGAATATGCCGTCGCCCTCTTTTGCAAGAACACCCCAGCTTGTAATCTTTCCATCGGTGATTACGGCGCCCATCGCATTCGAAAGATATCCGACCGCCGCGCTTGAGAATATAACAAGCGGATGCGAGCCGAGTCTGTGCGCAATTGCAACGCCTATTGCCATACCCGTTGCCGCCTTTGCCGCATTTGCGATAAGCGTCATAGCGTAATAAAGCGGATAAAGCGCATCAACCATTTTAACGTAGCCTGCGATAGTTCCTATTATCGTTCCTATAAGCAAGGATGCAAAAAGTCCTTGCGCCATAGAACCCATAGCGTCAATAAAATATCTGCTTAGATATTTCTTTAAGGTTTCCTTTACCTTCATGTTTTTTCTCCTTCACTTTTCATTTTAAAAAAGTCATATTTTCTATTGGAATAATTATAACAAATCAAAAATTATATTTCAAGTTTAAAAAACAACAACATTCGCAAAATACGCCGTCGCTTTTTATATATTTTCAACAACTTTTGACGAAAAGTGAAAGATATGGCAAACTCTATTTACGAATATTACGTTACAAAAAAATAAAACCGCTAATTGCTTGACTTTTTTCGACTAATAAGATATAATATTTATGAATGTTTTTATTTTTAAAAAGGAGCTTAAACATGGTAAAATTAACAGAGAACGGCGTTTTTCTCGTTGACGGCAAGCCCTCTGCTACCGCAAGCGTAAGCGCTTCCGAGGCAAGAAAAAACACTATCGCCTATTCTATCCTTAACTCACACAACAAATCTGAAAACGATAAGGATCTTCGAATCAAATTCGATGCCCTCGTTTCACACGATATCACCTACGTTGGAATTATACAGACCGCAAGAGCGAGCGGAATGAAGGAATTTCCCATTCCATACGCTATGACAAACTGCCACAACTCGCTTTGCGCAGTTGGCGGAACTATAAACGAGGACGACCACGTTTTCGGTCTTTCTGCAGCTAAAAAATACGGCGGAATCTACGTTCCCGCAAACCAGAGCGTTATTCACTCCTACGCTCGTGAGGAGCTTGCAGGATGCGGAAAAATGATTCTCGGCTCCGACTCCCACACTCGTTACGGCGCTCTCGGTACTATGGGCGTTGGCGAGGGCGGACCTGAGCTTGTAAAGCAGCTTCTTAAGAACACCTACGATATAAAGGCTCCCGAGGTTGTGCTCGTATATCTCACAGGCACTCCCAAGAGAGGTATCGGACCTCACGACGTTGCTATTGCGCTTGTTGGCGCTACCTTCAAGAACGGCTTTGTTAAGAACAAGGTTCTTGAGTTCGTTGGGCCGGGTGTTAAGAATCTTTCTATCGACTTCCGTAACGGTATCGACGTTATGACCACCGAGACCACCTGTCTCTCCTCTATTTGGGAGACCGACGAGGTAACCGAGAAGCACTATATCGCTCACGGCCGTCCCGAGGACTACAAGCGTCTCTACCCCAACGGTGTTGCATACTACGACGCTATGATCGAGATAGACCTCTCCAAGATGGAGTCTATGATAGCTCTTCCCTTCCACCCCTCGAACGCTTACACCATTCACGAGTTCCAAAAGAATGCAAAGGAAATTCTCGCATCGGTTGAAGCAGAGGCACAGAAGAAGTTTGGCAAGTGCAATCTTGACCTTGTTTCCAAGGTAAAGGCAGACGGAACTATTATGGCAGATCAGGGTATCATTGCAGGCTGCGCAGGCGGTATGTTTGACAGCATCGACGAAGCGTCTGCTATACTTCGCGATCAAAGCACAGGCAACGGATACTTCTCGCTTTCGGTATACCCCACAAGCGTTCCCGTATCTCTTGAGCTTACGAAGATAGGCGTTAGCGCAGAGCTTCTCAGCGCAGGCGCGGTTATCAAGCCCTCCTTCTGCGGTCCTTGCTTTGGCGCAGGCGACGTTCCCGCAAACAACGGTCTCTCTCTCCGCCACACCACCCGTAACTTCCCGAACCGTGAGGGCTCAAAGCCCGGTGAGGGTCAGCTTGCAGGCGTTGCACTTATGGACGCTCGCAGCATTGCCGCAACGGCTCGCAACGGCGGTGTTATTACGGCGGCAACCGACGTAGACTACGACTACACTCCCCACGAATATCACTTTGACAGCAGTGTTTACAAGAAGCGCGTTTACTACGGCTTCGGCAAGGCAGACCCCGATGCAGAGCTTATTCTCGGTCCCAATATAACCGACTGGCCCGCACAGTACGAGCTTGCCGATAACCTTCTTGTTAAGCTTGCGGCTGTTATTCGCGACGGTGTTACCACAACCGACGAGCTTATCCCCTCGGGCGAGACCTCGTCCTACCGTTCAAATCCCCTTCGTCTTGCAGAATTTGCTCTCTCGCGCAGAGTTCCCGAGTACGTTGGTCGCTCGAAGGCAGTAGCATCTGTTGAGGCGGCTCGCAGAAACGGCGGCGACGTATCCGAGCTTACAAGCGTTCTCTCCAAGGTTGGTGATGCAAACGAGCTTATAAAGAACACTCAGTTCGGCTCTTGCGTATTTGCTAACAAGCCCGGGGACGGCTCAGCTCGTGAGCAGGCGGCTTCCTGCCAGAAGGTTCTTGGCGGATTTGCCAACATCTGCTATGAATTTGCAACCAAGCGTTACCGCTCAAACTGCATTAACTGGGGTATTCTTCCCTTTACTCTTGCAGAGGGCGCAGAGTTCCCCTACGAGTGCGGAGATTACGTATTCGTTGAGGGCATACGCGAAAAGATTGCCCGTGGCGACGAGGAATTCTCGGCAAAGATAATCAAGGCTGACGGAAGCGTTGAAAGCGCTACTCTCTACGTTAAGGGTCTTACCGATGACGAGAAGGAGATAATCCTTGACGGTTGTCTTATGAACTACTACAAGAATCACAGCGAAGGCTGAGATATATATTTTTCAAACTGTTCGGAGGTATTGAACTATGAAAAAAATTAAAATGACTACTCCTCTCGTCGAGATGGACGGAGATGAGATGACACGTATTTTGTGGCAGATGATAAAGGACGAGCTTCTTTTGCCCTTTGTTGATCTTAACACAGAATACTACGATCTCGGACTTCCCGAGAGAGAGCGCACAAAGGATCAGGTTACCGTTGATTCGGCAAACGCAACAAAGAAATACGGCGTTGCGGTTAAGTGCGCAACCATAACCCCTAACAAGCAGAGAGTTGAGGAATACAACCTTACCGAGATGTGGAAGAGCCCCAACGGCACTATCCGAGCTATTCTCGACGGAACTGTTTTCCGTGCTCCTATACTTATCGACTCTATAAAGCCTGCTGTTCGCAACTGGAAAAAGCCTATCACCATTGCCCGTCATGCATACGGCGACGTATATAAGTCCACCGAGCACCGTGTAACAGGCACAGGTAAGGCAGAGCTCGTATTTACGGGAGACGACGGAAGCACCTTTAGAGAAACTATTTACGACTTTGAGTGCGGCGGCGTTCTTCAGGGTCAGTACAACAAGGATTCCTCTATAATTTCCTTTGCTCACTCCTGCTTCCAGTATGCAATCAACACAAAGCAGGACCTCTGGTTTGCTACCAAGGACACTATCTCCAAAAAGTACGACCAGACCTTTAAGCTCATTTTCCAGGATATCTACGACACCTGCTACAAGGCAAAATTCGAGGAGCTTGGAATTGAATATTTCTATACCCTTATCGATGATGCGGTTGCACGCGTTATCCGCAGTGAGGGCGGTTATATCTGGGCTTGTAAGAACTACGACGGCGACGTTATGTCGGATATGGTTTCTACCGCATTCGGCTCTCTCGCTATGATGACCTCTGTTCTCGTTTCTCCCGACGGAAACTACGAGTACGAGGCCGCTCACGGCACCGTTACCCGCCACTACTACCGCTACCTTAAGGGCGAGGATACCTCGACTAACCCGATGGCTACAATCTACGCTTGGTCGGGCGCTCTCCGCAAGAGAGGCGAGCTTGACGGTCTTTCCGACCTCGTTGACTTTGCAAACAAGCTTGAAGAGGCTTGCATCGATACCCTTAACGATGGTATAATGACTAAGGACCTCGTTGGTCTCGTTAGCGAGGGCTATGAGGCTCACGCCGTAAACTCGATAGGCTTTATCAAGGCTATCCGCGAGCGTCTTGAAGCAAAGCTTGCTTGATTTTGAAATTATATAGATATGTGGGGGAAGGAAACTTTTTGAAAAAAGTTTTCCTTCCCCCACACCCCTATCCTTCAAAAACTTCAAACGGGATTTTAATAAAACAACATAGTGCGCTTAACCTTAGTTTTGCTTTGGTTGAACGCACTATTTTTTTATATTTTATTTGTTCAGTTCTTTGAAAAAGGGGTGCGGGGAGAAAAGCTTTCTTTTAAGAAAGTTTTCTCCCCGCATATTATTAATCATACATTTCTATCCAAATAATCTATCAGATCTCCGATAACGCCCTCGTCGTTACTGCAAAGTTGAAGCTTGCATATAGATTTCACCTTATCGTTTGCGTTTGACGGACAAACGGGAAAATCAGATACCGAATGCATAGCAACGTCATTATCGTAATCTCCCACGGTGCAAAGAGTTACCTTGTTATCAAAATATTTCTCCTTAACGTGCAAAAGCATTTCTGCCTTGCTTGTGCCCAAGGGCATAAGCTCTATCATCGTACTACACGAGGTGGTAATTGCAAGCACGTCGGAAAATTCCTTTTCTACGTAGGAGTAAGCCGCAGCAATAGCCTCTGCGCTTCCGCGAATATTAGCCTTGTAAAGATTAAATCCGCCCCACTCCTTAGCCGAGCAAACGTGGCGTTCTACGTAATCGGGAAAGGTATCAAATTCTCTCTTAAGCGCCGCATTTTCAAGTGTAGAGAGCACAATGCCTTTATCATAGGTTGCGCGCACAGCCGCATCGGTTCCCGTGAGCTTACGCAAGAAATCCTCAACCTCAATAAGATATTTAACGTCGAGAAAATGCTCCTCAATTGCCCTTTCCTCGGAAAAATCGTAAAGGCAGGTGCCGTTACCCATAATGCCCGCAAAGTTAACGAGCTCCTTGGGGTTAGGTATAGGCTTTCTTATAAACAACGGAAGTCTGCCCGTAGCAAAGGTGAAGTGTCCGCCGTTCTCACAAAAATATTTAACTCTTTCAACGTTTCGCTCAACGATCTGCGTTTTCATATTGAAATACGTTCCGTCAAGATCACTTGCTATAAATATATTCTCAAATTTTTTTGCCATATCAAAAATCCTTTAAAATCATTCAACCGAGGCACGCAATATCTGCAATAGCCTTTCAAAATTGTCGGGTAACGGAGCTGTAAAGGTCATCTCCTCTTTTGTGCGAGGATGCACAAGCGTAAGTCTCGATGCAAAGAGGCATTGACCCGAAATATACGCCTTATGCTTATGCTCAAACGGAGTTTGACCGCCGCCATAAACGCCATCGCCAACAAGCGGATGTCCTATGCTTGCCATATGCACTCTTATTTGATGCGTTCTTCCCGTTTCGAGCTCGCATTCAACGTGAGTAAATGCGCCAAAGCGCTCCAAAACGCGCCAATGCGTAACAGCCTCTCGGCTTCTATGCTCATTTCCTCTTATGACCGCCATTTTCTTGCGATCGACGGGATGTCTGCCGATAGGAGCATCAACCGTGCCGCAATCTTCCTTAAAATTACCCTTTACAATTGCGTGATAAAGCCTTCTCACGCGGTGATACTTTATCTCCTCGCTCAAGAATATATGCGAGGCGTCATTTTTTGCAACAACCAAAAGTCCGCCCGTGTCCTTATCAATTCTATGAACTATACCGGGACGTATTACACCGCCGATGCCCGAAAGCTCGCCCTTGCAATGATAAAGCAATGCGTTCACAAGCGTTCCGTTGGGGTTTCCCGCCGCAGGATGCACAACCATTCCCTCGGGCTTGTTGATAACGATCATATCGCTATCCTCGTATATCACGTCAAGCGGAATATCCTCGGGCAATGCCTCACAGGGCTCGGGTAATGGCATTCTAACCGTAAGCACGTCGCCTATGCGAAGCTTGTAATTTTTAGCCACAGGCTTGTTATCCGCCCCAAGCGTTACGTCTCCGCCCTCAATAAGCCGAGCCGCCGCAGAACGGGTAAAATCGGTGTTCTCGGCAATAAAGGCATCGATTCGTTTGCCGCTATTTTCCTTTTCAACCGTGAGTGTCAAGACCTCGCAGGAATCCGACGGCTCTTCTTGATATTCAGTTTCCAAAAAAAGCTCGTCCTGCATAGTGTCCCCCGTTAGCCTTCGTTATCGTTATTTTCGGCGTCCTCGCCATTTTCGTTATTTTCGGCAGTATCCAATTTGTAGGTATCCTCGCTCTCGCCGTTTTCAATAGCTCCGCCGTTTTCAGCGTTCTCGTCAAGAACTATATCTACTGCCGCCTTTTTCTTATCGTTTTTAAGCTCAACGATAAGACTGTAAATGCACCAAATAATAAGTATTCCCGCTCCGATGCAAACAAAAGCGTCCGCTACGTTAAATGTCCACATCCAAACCTTGGGAAATGCGCAGAAGTCAAGAAAATCAAAAACGTAATGACGCTCCTCGCCCTTCACGATTCCAACGCGGAAGAGACGGTCTATCATATTACCGATTCCACCGCCTATTATCATAGAGATTGCGGCACACGCCCATTTTGACTTGGGGCGGTATTTCCAAAGATAAAAAATGAGAGCGGCAATTCCTATAATAGATATCACAATAAATATCCATCTCTCATTCTCTTCGTTAAGCATTCCAAACGCCGCACCCGTGTTTCGAACGTGCGTAAAATGGAATATACCGTCTATAAGCGGTATGCTCTCGCCAACCTCGTCAAGTCCGAGACCGTACATAACGAGCGCCTTTGAGCCTTGGTCGAGTATTACCACCAATGCTATTACCAAAATCCATACAAGCATATAAAACGCTCCTTAATTTATAAAAATTTTTCCGCAACGAGTCGATATCTTCCCTTTCGGGTCTTATCGGCAAGTGAGAGTATTTTAAATTTTCCCACACCTCTTACAGATACCGTTGCGGGAACTGTAACCTCTTTGTCAGGTCTTTCCTCGCATTCGTAATTAAGCTCGACGAGCGAGGATGATATTTTTTCCTTTGCCCTCTCGCGTGAAAGTGAGCAAAGCGCCGCAACTACGCAATCAAGACGCGCCGACGCCACGGTATCGTTTATTTTTTGCACCTTTCGTTCGGGCAAAACAGCCTCGTCAAGCTCTATACGACGAGCAGATACCTTATCTCTGCCTATTCTTTCAATCGAGCCTTCAAAAAAAGGCGTAAGCTTAGACTCGCAGAAAAAGACAGCTCTGCTGTTATCAAGCATTACGATATCTCCGATCACGTCGCGCTCAACGCCCAAAGCTAAAATCGAGCCCATCACATCACGGTGCGAAAAGCTCTCAAATCTGCTTCCGCTTATCAAGATACAGTCTATATCCAAGGAAAATCCGTATTCCAATATAGACTCTACCGATTCCGCATCCTCAATAAAATCGGGTAAAATATATATTTTCTTTCGCTCGGCATCGGAATATCCGCCAAAGGATATAAACGAAGCGCGGCATCTTTCAAGATACTCCGCGGCGGCAAGTGCCTCTCTTGGCGAAAAAAATGCGCTGATCCCCAAATTTCCTCGGACAGCGCATTCTCTCAAATCATCAAGCCTTGCAAAAAGGCTATCAAAGCTTTTTACATCCATACTCTGCAATCAAGCTAAAAACCATACAACTACCGACAAAACCAAATATGCCGCCATAAAGGACATATCAATAGGTATCCCCTGAAACCAATTAAGCTTTTCAAAAAGCTTTCTGATAGGGTATATCACAGGCTCGGTAATTACGTCGAGAAAATAGGTAAACTTATTCGGTTCTATCGGAAGCCATGAAAGAATAGCGCGCGCCGTCATTGCCAACATCATTACCGAAAGCAAAACAACAACTGTTCCTCTGATGACCTCAAGCACTACCTCTATCTGCATAAGATTTACCTCCCTTCACATTTTTTAAATCAAAATAATAAAGTCCGCTTGAATAACGGTGTGCCCAAACGGACACACCGTTAAAATAATTCAATATAAGTAACGCTATATTACTGCTCGGTATGGCCAACCATAGCCTCGATGCTGCTAACGTCAACGTTCTTGGGTGCTACTACGATAGTGGTCTTGCCAACCTTGGTGATCATGCCGCCAACTACCTGAACTGCGCCCTTGAGATAGTCAAGAATACGAACCGCTACGTCACGGCTGATGCTATCCATATTAAGAAGCACGGTGTTGCCGTTAATAAGAAAATCGGTAATCTCCTTTGCATCCTCATAAGCCTTGGGTGCAACTATCTTCAAAGATACGGGAGCAGGCGTAAATACGGGTGCTGCAGGTGCGTCTACCGTTACAGCATCATCGTCTGCGTCCGCAGTCTCAAAATCGTTGTCATCAACGAACTCATCAAAATCGTCATCTCTTCCTGTGCCAAAGCCGAACTTGCCCTTAGTTCCAAAAATTCCCATGTCTAAACCTCCATATATTTTTATAATTATTTTTAATTTTTTAACGTCGTTTATTTAACGAAAAGTCGGCGTCCGACCCTTACGATATCGGAGCCCGAAAGTATAGCCTCTTCAAAGCTGTCGCTCATTCCCATAGAAATAATAGGCCTACTTATATTATGCATTTTTTTTGCCCAAATGTCAAGGACTTGCTGATAAGTTTGTTGAAAATATTTTAAATATTCTTCATTTTTTTCACATTTTGGCGCCATAGTCATAAATCCGCGAAGATTTATGTTTTCAAAGCCCAAAACCGCATCGCAAAGAGCGTCGAGCTCCTCGGGCAAAACGCCGCTCTTGCTCTCCTCCTCGCCACTGTTTATCTCAATAAGAATATCCATTTTTAAGCCGTGCTTTTTTGCCTGCTTATCTATCTCGGCGGCAAGCTTTACGCTATCAACCGAGTGTATCATACTAACCTTATCAATGATATATTTTACCTTGTTGGTTTGAAGCGTTCCGATAAAGTGGAATTCCAAGCCCTCGCAATCGATTGCCTCAATATGAGAAAGGAGCTGTTGAACTCTGTTCTCTCCCACCTGCTTTACCCCTGCGTGGTGATAAAGATATTCTATCTCACAAGGCTCTGCATATTTAACCGCCGCAAGAAGCATTACGTCATCCTCTTCACGTCCCGCTCTCGCCTTGGCTTTCTCTATTCTTTCTCTAACCTCGGATACGTTTTTGTCTATATACTCAAAGCTCATCCCAATATCCTTCCGTCAAAAAGATTTTTCCCGTTAGTTATAATAAGCTCATTCGTACCAAGATAGTAATAATCCTCGGTAGGTTGTCCGCTCTTTGCAACGAGGCAGAAATCTGCTTCGTTGTAAATTATATCAACCTTGCGGAAATAAACCACGCTTCCGCGAAGAACGTATACACCCGTAACTCCGTTGACCTTCTCCAACGCCGAGATCGGAACGTAGATTCCCTCAACCGAGGAAAGCTCTATTTCTGCATTCTGACAACGGTCGAGCGAGAAATTCTCGGGCAAGCGGTTGCACTCGAATATCAATATGCTCTCCTTGCGGGAATTTGCCTCAACTCTTCTTAAAAGCGTCATAGTAAGCGTTGTATCGTTGTTTTCCTTAAAGGTAAGCTTGTAATCCTTGCCATCCTCAAGCTTTGCCGCCTTTACTTGCGAAATAGGCATTACAAAGTTCCAACGTGTGGTATCGGCAAGCTTGCCGTAAACCGATGGGCTTATTCTAAGATTCTCGTTCTCGTAATAATGCACGAGCGAGTAAAATCCGTCTGCAGTGAGATTTTCAAGCGTTGCGCTATTGAACTTCAGCTCAAACCCGTCGGGAGTGTAGTAGAAATATCCGCTTCTCGGAACGTTCTGCGGAATATGCTGACCAACAAGATAGCTCGATCTTTGAAGCTTTAATGCCTCATAGGTCGACGTAACCGTTGAAGAACCATCGGTGAGCACGTTCATTTTATTCATTGTAACCATCATTTTCTCGGTCTGCACAGAAAGCTCGCTTGTATCACGCTCTGCAATAAGATTCAATATCTTATTGTAGGTGTCGTTAGCCTCTCCGCGCAAGGATGCAAGGTCGGTTGCCTCGGCACCGCTTATTACGCTTTTTTCAAGCAAAGCCATCTGCTTGTTTGTAAGGAAGAGCATACGCTTTGCAAGAATACCCGCACTCTCGGAGCTAACGCCGTAAACGTTTGCCACCTGCTGACCGATAGAAACCTTTTCGCCGTCCTTAACAAAATAATCAACGGCGCCCGACGTACCCGATGACAAAAGCGTTTCATCACGGAAAATATATCCC
Organism: Eubacteriales bacterium; assembly: GCA_045614065.1. GTDB lineage: Bacteria > Bacillota > Clostridia > Oscillospirales > CAG-272 > HGM12713. The sequence goes on from JAZLCC010000100.1 coordinate 14,350, forward strand.
GTACCGCTAACCGAATCACTCTCGGTGGTAACACCCGATATGATGGTTTTTATATCGTCGGTGAGAAAAAGATTAACGAGATGGTAAGACGTGTATACAAAAACTATAGCCAAAAATACAAACATTGCTACCTTTGGTAAAAATGCATTTTTCTTTTTTACAAGCATCTCGATATCCTCCTCTCAATAAAAAATTCTACTCTTTATATTTTACCACAAAACTCTCAAAAAGAAAAGAGCTTTTTTGCATTATTTACAATCTCTTTAAAGGGTTTTATGCCGTTTTCACCACAAGCGTCGAGCGGTATGGCATAATTCTTTGCAGAAAACCACGTTATTTGTCTTTTTGCGTATCTTCTTGTTGAGCGCTTAAGAGTTTCGGTTGCCAAGGAAAGCTCCTCTCTGCCCTCGATATAGCCAAAAAGCTCCTTGTATCCGATAGCCTGCGATGCGGTTTTATTAAGCTCAAAAACGCCCTCGCTCATAAGCGCGCGAGTTTCCTCCAAAAGTCCCTCGCCTATCATTTGATCAACTCTGCGGTCTATCCTATCATAGAGTATCGAACGATCGTTATAAGAAAGACAGGCAACGGTTGCATCATAGGGCGACTCTATCTCCCTTGAGCGTCTATCAAGCTCGGATTTTGTAATTCCCGTCGCGAGATATATCTCGAGGGCGCGAATAACACGCTTTTCGTTGTTTTTGTGTATCGCCAAGGCACTCTCGGGATCGACCCTCGAGAGCTCCTCGTATATCGGATCTATACCCTCATTTGCGGCACGCTCGCAAAGCATAGCGCGTATCTCGGCAGTATCAATATCGGGTGCGGAATTACCCCCACGCAAAAGCGCATCAAGATAAAGCCCCGTGCCGCCGCATATTATCGGAATTTTCCCTCTCGATATAACGTCGTCTATCGCCAACGAGGCAAGTCTTACGTAATCCTCGCAGGAGAAGGACTCGGTGGGCTCGACGATATCTATCATATGATGTCGCACCGAGGAAAGCTCGGCAAGCGTAGGCTTTGCCGTTCCGATATTCATTCTTTTGTATACCTGCATAGAATCGCAGGAAATTATCTCTCCGCCGCATTGACTCGCAAGCTCGAGAGCCAAAGCGCTCTTTCCGCTCGCCGTAGGACCAACAACGGCAACAATTCTTTTTTTATTTTCCAAAATAACCACCAAAAAATTGTAATAATGAAGTCGCTTCGCCAATAAATGGCGGTCAACCAATGATCGCCCTACGGTGTAGGTTGTCTTTTATTCTATAAGCATCGCGTCGCCAAAGGAGAAAAATCCATGAGCCGACTGCGTCGCCCGACAACGAAGTATTGCGGATTTTATACAATCAGCATAGCGTCGCCGAAGGAGAAAAATCTATACTCCCTCTCCACAGCCTCGTTATATATTGCCATCATTTTTTCTTTATCATAAAGCGCCGAAACAAGCATAAGAAGCGTGCTCTCCGGCAAATGGAAATTCGTTATAAGCGAATCGACCGCCTTGAATTTATATCCGGGATAGATAAATATACCCGTATCTCCCGACATAGCGGGAACATGTCCGTTATCCTCGGCAACACTCTCGATAGTACGGCAAGAGGTGGTTCCAACGCAAATAATGCGTCCGCCGTTTGCCTTTGCCTCGTTGATTATATCGGCACTCTCCTTGGAAACCGAGAAATACTCGGTGTGCATAATATGCTCGTCGATGCGCTCGACCTTAACAGGGCGGAATGTGCCAAGACCTACGTGAAGCATTACGGGAGCTATTTTTACGCCCTTGTCCTTTATACGTTGCAAAAGCTCGGGAGTAAAGTGTAAGCCCGCCGTGGGAGCCGCCGCAGAGCCCTCCTCACGTGCGTAAACCGTTTGATAGCGCGATCTATCCGAGAGGCGCTCGGTTATGTAAGGCGGAAGCGGCATCATACCAACCTCCTGCAAGACCTCGTATATGCTTGAATATTTTTCTCTATCATAGTCGAAGCGAATTATTCTATTGCCCTCCTCAACTATGTCAACAACCTCACCGATAAGTGCGCCGCCGCCAAAAACAGAACGGCTTCCTATTTTAGCTCGCTTTCCGGGTTTAACAAGGCACTCCCAGTTATCAAGCTCGTGCTGACGAAGAAGCAAAAGCTCTATAAGCGCTTCCTCTCTACCCTCTACGTGTCCGTAAAGACGGGCGGGAATAACCTTAGAATCATTTATTACAAGCACGTCGCCCTCGTTAAGATAATCAATAACGTCATAAAAATGCTTGTGCTCCACGTTTCCTGTTTTTCTATCTATAACCATAAGACGAGAATGGTCGCGCTTCTCGGCGGGATGCTGAGCTATAAGCCTTTCGGGAAGATCGTAGTAAAAATCCGATGCCAAAAGATCGGTTGGTTTCTTTTCGTTAATAATTGCCATAAAAAATCCTTTTTGAAAATTTTTAAAAGTATTGACATAAAATCAAATATATGTTATTATAATGTTAGGATACATATAATAATGATAGAGGCGCGTTTTACAACTGATGCTTTGCCGTGGCCGCCGTGGCCTATACGGAAGTCAATCAAGGGTAGGACGCCGAAGATGGTGTACAAACGGCGGTGCGCTGTCTGGTCTGTTCGATACATAATCGTCAGACTGTCATCTTTTTTTGATGGAGAGCTATCTGTTTTTGTTGACTGTAAAAAGGGAGAACCGCTCCCTTATATTATAGTACAAATTCAGCTGGTTTTCAACCAGTTTTTTTGTTTTTATATGAATTCTTTTTAATTATTTTGAAAGGAAGCAACTACTTATGAGCAAATTCAAGAAATCAATCTACACGGGCGCGGCAACAGCAATAATCACGCCCTTCAAAAACGGTCAGATCGACTATACAAGCTTTAAGGGTATAATCGAGCAGCAGATCGCAGGCAGCATCGACGCTATCGTCGTTGCGGGCACCACGGGTGAGGCGGCTACCCTTACTCACGAGGAGCATATGGCTTGTATGAAGTTCGTTGTTGATACCGTTGCGGGCAGAGTTCCCGTTATTGCAGGCACAGGCTCTAACGATACCGCTTACGCTATCGAGCTTTCGCAGTACGCTTGCGAAATAGGCGCAGACGCACTTCTCCTCGTTACACCCTACTACAACAAGGCAACCCCCAAGGGACTTATCAAGAGCTTTATGGATACGGCAGACGCTACCGACAAGCCTATAATTCTTTATAACGTTCCCTCTCGTACGGGATGTAACATCTCTCTCCCCGTTTACAAGGAGCTTGCAAAGCACGAGAGAATCGTTGCGGTTAAGGAAGCATCGGGTAACATAAGCGCAATTGCAGAGCTTATTGCAGAATGCGGCGATAGTCTTGACGTTTACTCGGGTAACGATGATCAGATAGTTCCAATTATGTCGCTCGGCGGTAAGGGCGTTATCTCGGTTCTCTCAAACGTTCTCCCCAAGGAAACGCACGAAATGACAAAGCTTTGCCTTGAGGGCAACTTTAAGGATGCTGCGGCTCTCCAGCTCAAATATCTCGACCTTATCAATGCGCTCTTCTGCGAGGTTAACCCCATTCCCGCGAAGACCGCTATGGCAGAAATGGGCTTCTGCGACGTAGAAATGCGTCTCCCCCTCTGCGAAATGGAAGATGCTACAAAGGCTCGCCTTATGGCTTCGCTTAAAAAGCACGGCATTCTTTGATTCCAACAAGCCACAGATAACAAAATCAAAAACGTAAAAAGAAAGGCGTTTAAATATGACGGAAATTATTCTTTGCGGATGCGGCGGAAGAATGGGAAAGGCGGTTGCCGAGGCGGCTATCGGAGATTACTCGATAGTTGCAGGCGTTGACGTAAATGCAACGGCGGTTGCTGCGGCTTCGAGCTTTCCCGTATACGAAAAAATCTCGGATTTTCCCGGAAAAGCAGACGTAATTATAGATTTTTCACACCACTCGGCACTCCCCTCTCTTATCGAGTACGCTAAGGCTACCAAGACACCTTTGGTTATAGCAACCACGGGACACAGTGAAGATGAGCTCGCCCTCATTGAGGAAAGCGCAAAGGAGATTGCAATATTCCGTTCGGGAAATTTCTCGCTCGGCATAAATCTTCTCATCACCCTTGCAAAGCAAGCGGCAAGAACGCTCGGCGTTGATTTCGACGTTGAGATAATCGAAAAGCATCACAACAAAAAGCTTGACGCTCCAAGCGGAACGGCTATTATGATTGCAGATGCAATTGCAGGCGAGCGCGAGGAAAGCGAGTACGTCTACGATCGCCACTCGGTTCGTAAGGCAAGAGAGTCTGCCGAGATAGGCATACACTCGGTTCGCGGCGGAACTATCGTTGGCGAGCACGAGGCTATATTTGCGGGCAAGAACGAGATAGTTACCATCTCGCACTCAGCGGCATCCCGTGAAATTTTTGCAACGGGCGCTCTCCGCGCTTCCGCATACCTCGCGGGCAAGCAGGTCGGCATATACAATATGACCGATATGATTGAAGGGAAATAATTAACAACTACAAAAGAGACTGCGTTAAATAACGCAGTCTCTTATTTTTATTTCTTAGTTTTTAGTAGGATTATTTACAAATCCCGCAACCGCCCAATCGGCGTGGTCATAACTATTACCCGTATATTCAACGTGGTCTGCATAGAGGCAGATTTCCTTTGCACCCGCGGGAATATCTATATCAAACACATAGTGCTTGGTTATGCCGAGAAGCGAGGACTGATCGACCTGCTTGCCGTCTATATATACGTGGAATATCATTCCGTAGAAATTAGGCTCTGCGACGTTATTATTGGTCATATTCTTTATAACCTCGTCATCCATACCAACAACGGCAACGAATTTTTTGGCGCCCGTCGGGATCCGAATGGTTATCTTCGACTCTGCGTGTGCTCCTATACCCTTAGAGAAGGTATTACCTGAAAGCGAGAAGGTATTTCCATCTATCGTTTTATCTATCTTCAAGGTTCCCCAACCGTTGGTATATTGCTTCCAATCATCTTTAATATCTCCCGCAAAGGTATCAACGGTGTCCTTTGACCAATAGATAAACTCGCTTGACGTCTCCGCATAACAAACTCCGTCTTGAACGAGGTAGGCTTTAAGCGTGAGATAATAGCAATCGGAAGCGGGGACCTTAAACTGCTCTATCGGAACGGCAGAGCTAAAGGTAGAATTTTTGCCCGCCGAAACGTAGACCTTGGGTGAATCATAGCTGCTCGCCGTAAAGTTTACCTTTACGCTCTGCCCCGTTGTTATTACCTTACAGGTCTCGGTTGCAAACGTCAAGGTAGGCTCGGCGTAATAGTTATTCATACTACCGAGGTTATAAACCTTTGTATATCCCATATCCAAAAGCTTTTGGAGCGC